>JAJDTT010000245.1 GCA_022827025.1 Acidobacteriota bacterium | reverse complement strand
ACGCCGTCGCTCCAGACGCCGCTCCGGACGCCGGTCCCGGTCGGCGACTAGAAAGTCGTGCGCTCCACCCCCCCGGTTCGGTAGTGCCAAGCAATGGCGGGCGGACGGTGGCGCCGTTCGGAAGAGGGCGACCACAAGGGTCGCCCCTACGAGTCGGTCGACAGCGGCAACGCGGTGGGCGCCGCTGATGGACAATCCTCGCCCAGTTTCTCGCGGGATCAGGAGGGGGGACTTTCCTGTCCCCCCTTCTTTCTATGAAACTTCCAATTCCCGATATGACCGTAGGGGCACCCCTTGTGGGTGCCCTGCGGGGTCGCATCGTTCCCCGGCTGTGTCGCCGCTCGACGTCGCCATTCCCGGCGCCCGGAAGGACGCCGATCCCAGTCGGCGCTTGAAAGACGCCGGACGCCGGTCCCAGTCGGCGCCGAGGACGCCGCCGCTCCAGACGCCGCTCCTCCGGACGCCGATCCCAGTCGGCGACTGGAAAGTCGCCGCTCCACCCCCCGGTCCGGTAGTGCCAAGCAATGGCCGGCGGACGGTGGTGTCCGTTCGGGGGGAGGGCGACTACACAAGGGGTGGCCCTACGAGTCGTTCGACAACGGTAACGCGGGGGGGCGCCGCTGATGGTCAATCCCGCCCGGTTTTTCGCGGGATCATGCCGGAGGCCGGGGGTTTGAGCCGGGCTGGGAGTGAAAAAGGGGACTGGGGAGGAAGAGGGGGGACAGGAAAGTCCCCGCTCCGGCCCGCTACCGGGTGGCGCCGGCTTCTTGCAGATAGCGGACGACTTCGGTGTGGCGGTTGGAGGCTGCCGCCGAGAGGGCGGTGAGGCCCTTCTGGTCCTTGATGTCCAGTCGGGCTCCCGCGTTCACCAGCGCCTGGACCACCGGCAGATGGCCGTCCGTCGCCGCGCCGATGAGCGCGGTCTTTCCTTCGTTCTCGCGGGCATCGATGGCGGCGCCGGACGCCAGCAGGGCTTTTGTGGTTTCCAGGCGGCCGTTCCACGCGGCCCACATCAGGGCGGTGGCGCCCGTGTAATCGCGCGACTCCAACTGGGCGCCGGCGGCAACCAACATGCCGACGATCTGCGTGCGACCCTCCCAGGCCGCCCCCATGAGACCGCCGCGGTCGTTCTTGTCCTTGAGGTTCACGTCGGCTCCGGCTTCCAGAAGAACCCCCACGGTGTCGCCGTATCCCTTCCAGCAGGCCCAGATGAGGGGAGTCATTCCGGCCAGCTCATCCTGCGGATCGATCTCGGCCCCTCGCTCCAGGAGGATCTTGGCCACTTCGGTCTGACCCTCCCAGGCAGCGGCCGTCAGAGGCGTGGTCCCCTGCTCGTCCCTCCCGTTGACGTCCACGCCGAGATCCAGCAGGTAGTTCACCGTGTTCACGTCTCCCCGTTCGGCAGCCTCGATGAGATGGACGGGCTTCTCCTGCTGCCGGAGCGCGCCAAGCACGGTTCCTGCCATAAGGAGCGCCGCGCCCAGCGCCCACACCACTAGTTTTCCGCTTCTCGATCTCATGGTTGGGCAATCCTGGCCATGGAGTCGGCCTGGAGCCACCCCACGTTACCGTCGGCCAGCAGGACCTCGACCCACGATCCCGAAACTTCCTGAATTCGTACCTTGGTCCCCTCGTGGAGAGTGAAGACCTGAATGCCCTCTTCTCCCGGGGCGCTCACGGCCCGGGCCTCCCTGGCCAGGATGATGGCCTCGGAGGACTCCCGTTCCTGGCGTATCTGACCGGCCAGACAAAAAGAGGAAAGGACCACCAGGAGAGATCCGGCCCAGATGGCCTTGCCGGAAAACCGGCGGCCGCGGCTCCACAGAAGCCTGAGTATCCAAGCCGCCATCAGGACGGCATAGGAACTCCACATCAGGATCCATAGAGCGCTACGGGGAAAGTAGAACACGAGGCGTTCCAGGTGAACCAGGGGACGGAAACGGGGCAACTCCGGAATCCGGTCGACCACCTTGAGCCGGGCCAGCGACAGGTTGACCTCCAGGTCCTCATCTCCCGGAATCAGTCGAGACGCTCGTTCGTAGTGAAGTATGGCCGGCCCCGTCTCGTCCAACTTGTAGTAGCAGTTCCCCATGTTGAAATAGAGCGGACCCGATTCGTAACCCATGGCGGCGATGGCAGCATAGCTCTCCAGCGCCTTCCGGTAGTCGCCGGCCTCGTAATGACGATTCCCCTGAAGGAAGAGTCCCTCCCTGGAGTCTCCTCGAAGCGGAGCGGCAACCAGAACCAGGAAGAGCAGAGCGGCCGCCCCCGGTTTCATCGAGCATGCCTCCCTTCCGGCCGGGACGCAAGCTCCTGCTCCATCCGGGTCAAGGCCTCCCGGGCGCCGGCCATCAGGTCCCGCATCTCCTCCCGGCCGGAGGAAGAGGGCGCGAACTGCTTCAGGTCACAGATCCGGAGGCAATCGAAATAGCCCGCGAGGGATTCTTCCGAAACTCCCCTGGCCCGCAATGACTCCTTGACCTCCTGACTGACCATTCCGGCTTGGGCGACGTTGAGCTTGTCGGCAACGTAGCCCATGAGCGCCTGCCCCACGGCCGGATAGAACTCCTGCCCGGCGCCCTGGTCCAGGTGGACCTGGGCCTGGGCAAGCCTCTTCCGGGAGACGCGGCGAGCCCGCCTGGCCCGCGCGTAGGCCACGTCGCCCTTGAGCCGCATCTGGTGGCGCCTGTAACCGGCGGCGCCCAGAAGGCACAGAAGCGGCAAGGAGAAGGGAATCCAGAACCCGGTGACCGTCAGAATCGAATCCCCGACCTTGTGGAACGGCCCGGACCCGATCTTGATGAACCGGATATCCTGCCCCAGCAGCTTCACCTCCTGGCGGGAGAGCCCGGCTTCCGCCGCTTCCGCCAGTTGATCTCCCGGAGCGACGTTGACCGATACCTCGGGAGCGCGGCTGATCCGGTAGGCATCCGAGGCCGGATCGAAGTAGGCCATCTGCACCGGCCCCAACCGCACCGGACCGGGGCGGCGTGGAATGAGCACGTACTCGAAGGTCTTCTCTCCCGAGATCCCGCCCGGGTCCCGGCGGATCTGCTGCTCCACCTTCGGCGGGTAGACTTCGAAGCCGGAAGGAAACTCAATCCGGGGTTCGCTCAGGCCGGCCAGATTGCCGCTCCCGGAAATCCGAACCTTGAAGCTCAGGGCCTCGTTGGCCTTGACCTCCGATTTGTCCAATTGACCCGATATGGAGAAATCTCCGACGGCGCCCTGGAATTCCGGGGGCCTGCCCTCCCGGGGCAGGGGCAGGACTTCGACCCGAAGCGGGTTGGAGGCGACCTGGCGGGTCACCTCGCGGCCGAAGATGTCACCGGAGAAAATGCCCCGGAACGGATCCCGGGAGCCGAAGGGATCCCACGAACCGCCCCGGGTCTGCACCCGGCATTCCAGCACCAGGGGCCCCACCTCCTTCTCCCCCGCACCGGTGGGAAAAAGCGCCATCTTCTTGATCCGCGCCACCGTGTAGCGGCGTCCGCCGATCACCTCGCCCTCGGTACGAGGCTGCCGGGGCTGCGGATAGTCCTCCACCCAGAACCCGGCCGTCTCCGGCTGCTTGGAGATCCCGTATGACGAAATCCGGACACCCGTATAGATCTTGTAGGTCACCACCAGCGCCTGGTTCCGGTAGACGCGCTCCCGGTCGGCCGTCGCCCGCACGAAGAGATCCGCTTGCGAAGCCGAACCGGCCGGACGGCCTCTGCCGGGAGGAGTGGGAACCGGCCTTCCCCCACTGCCGATCTGGATCCGAAGGGGAGCGGACTTGTAGATCTTGCCGTCCAACTGCACCTGGACCGCGCCGATCTCGAACTCGCCTTCCCGGGTCGCCTGAAAGTGGAAACTGAATGTTCGGGACCTGGACATGCGTCCGTTCAACAGCCGAAACTGCTGGGAACTCCTGCTTCCCAGGAACGCGGCGAACTCCTCCATGGGAGGCAAGCGGGGTTCTCCGGCGCCCGTGGCTCCTTTGCCCGAAACCTCCACTGACAGCGTGAACTGCTGTCCCATGGCGACGGAGGTCCGGTCCAGAAACGCGCGGACGGACGGGTCCTGACCGCCTACCGGTCCGGAAATCAGGACCGCCGCCAGAAGTGTTCCGCAAAGCTTTCTCACCAGTCCTTCTCGACCCTTACGGTTCCCGGACGCAATTCGAGTTTCTTCTTGACTCCCGCCTGGGCCTGAGCCAGGGCCTCCAGCAGCCGCTCGGCCTCCTCACGAGACATGGGTTGAGCGCCGTCGGGAGAGGCCTGATCCTGATCCTCCCGGGAAGGCTCTTCCTGTTGGCCGCCGGACGCCCGAGACTTCTCGTCCCCGTTTTCCTGCGGGTCCCCCGGGCGCGGTTCAGGATCTCCGGAATCCTTCGGGTCATTCCGGGCCTGGGACTGTTGCTCCTGGTCCTGCTGGTCCTGGCCCTCCTGATCTTCCGACTGGTCTTCTTGTCCCTGCTGTGACTGATCCTTACTGTCGGACCGGCTCTCGTCCCGGTTCTCCTCCTGGTCCTTGTCCTGTTCCCCTTCGCCCTGCTGGTTCTGGTCCTTCTGCTGCTGTTGCTGCTCCTGCAACTGCTTGAGCACGAATTCCAGATTGTGCTTGGCGTCCCGGTCGCCGGGCGCCAGCTTCAGCGCCTCCCGGTAGGCGCTCAGGCTCTCCTGGAGCTTGCCCTGGCGAAAGAGCGAGTTGCCCAGATTGTACTGGGCCCGCGACTTGATCGCCGGGTCCTCCGACTTCAGCGCCTGGGAGAAGGAATCGGTGGCGTCTTCCAACTCTTCCTTCTTGAAGTGAGCATCCCCCAGATTGAAACGGATGGCCGGGGAATCCGGATTCTCTTCCAGAGCCTCCCGGTACAGCTCCAGAGCCCTGTCGAAGTCTCCCTCCGAGTAGTTCCGGTTCCCCTCCAGAACTTTCTCCCTGCCGGCCTGGCTCCAGAGAGGCTGGGAGCCAGTGACCAGTCCCGCCAGCAACAGTCCCGCGAACAGACGCCGAAACCCCATCACCGGAAACGTCCCTTCCAAACTCTGTCGACGCGCCGCCGCTCGGCCAACAGGAGGTCCGCCAGCAACAGCACCAGACCCAGCAGGACGGGAATCTGAAACCGCTCCTCGTATTGGGCCACCTGGATGGAAGCGAGCTGCTTCTTTTCCATGGCCGCCACCTCCCCGTAGATCCCCTCCAATTCCGACTCGCCGGGGGAGGCCCGGTGATAGGCGCCTCCCGTCTCCTCGGCCAGTTCGCGAAGCGTGCTCTCGTCCAGCCGCGTCATCACGACTTCGCCCGACCGGTCTTTCTTGAAACCTTCGGCCCGGCCTTCCGAATCGAAGACCGGTATGGGGGTCCCCTGCATCGACCCGATTCCGACGGCGTGGATGACCACACCCTGGCCGGCCGCCTCCCGCGCCACCTCCAGGGGCCGTCCCAGGTGGTCTTCTCCGTCGGTGATCAGAACCATCACCTTGTGCTTCTCCTCCTCGGCCGAGAAGAGTTGCAACCCCTTGCGCAGAGCTTCGCCCAGCGCCGTTCCCGGCACCGGTATCGACTCCGGTCCCATGGAGGCCAGCAACGTCCTGGCCGCCCCGTAATCGAGGGTCAGGGGACATTGGACGAACGCCTCTCCGGCGAACCCCACGATGCCGATGCGGTCCCCCTCCAGCAGGCCGATGAGCGTTCCGATGGCGTGCTTGGCCTTTTCCAGGCGGTTCGGCTGGATGTCCCGGGCCAGCATGGAGGCGGACAGATCCAGGACCACCACCAGGTCCTGGCCCTCTCTTTCCACCGTCTCCAGACGGGTCCCGAACTGGGGCCGCGCCAGGCCGCCCAACAGCAGGCCGACGGCCGCCACCACCATGAGCCCCTTCGACCACTGGCGCCGGCTGCTGGAGTTCCCGGTGAGCCGGGGCGCCATGTGGGAACCCACCAGGATCCGGACCCCGCGCCGCTTGCGCCGGATCACCCAGAACAGGAAGACGACCAACAGCGGCAACAGGACCAGCAGATAGAGCAACTGCGGTTCACCGAAGCGAAACAAGAAATCTTCCCTCTTGCCTCTCTGATTTCACGGTATCTTGCGAAACCAGGTTCCGGAGAGTCCCAGCTCGCCCAGCAGAAGCACGATCGCCAGGGCCAGCGGATAGGGGAACAGCTCTCCGTATTGAGTAAATTGATTCACCTTGATCTCGCTCTTTTCCAGTTCGTCGATCTCTCGGTAGATCTCCTCCAGGCTCTCACGATCCGTGGCCCGAAAATACCGCCCGCCCGTCACGTCGGCGGCTTGCCGAAGGGCCTCTTCGTCGATGTCGACTCGAATCCGGGTCTGGCGGCGGCCGAAGACCGGGTCGTCCACGGGATAGGGAGCCACGCCCCGGGTTCCGGCTCCGATGGAGTAGATGCGGATTCCGAAGGCCTGCGCCATCTGGGACGCGGTGGCGGGGTCGATTTCCCCCGCGTTGTTGCGGCCGTCGGTGAGCAGGATCAACACCTTCGATTCGGCCTCGCTCTCCTTGAGACGGCCGACCGCGGTGGCGATGCCCATGCCCAGGGCGGTCCCGTCGTCCAGCAGGCCCACCTTCAACTCGTCCAGGAAATCCAGCAGGATCCCGTAGTCCAGGGTCAGGGGGCATTGGACGAACCCGTGGCTGGCGAAGACCACCAGGCCGATGCGGTCGTTGGTCCGGCGCCGGATGAAGTCGGCGGCCACCTGCTTCGCCGCCTCGATCCGGTCGGGCTCGATGTCCTGGGCCAGCATGGAGCTGGACAGGTCCAGGGCCAGGACGATATCGATCCCTTCCGCCGTCACCTCCTCACGCGTGGCGCCGCTCTGGGGCCGCGCCGCCGCCAGAATCAGAAGCCCCACGGCAACCAACCGAAGGGCGACGAGGAAATGGCGGGAACGGGCCGCCATGGGCTTGTAGGCCTTCTTGAGAGAGCCCACATGCGGAAACCGCAGGCTGGAGTTCCGGCGGCGTCCCCGCCTCAGGATCCAGAACAGGATCAGGGGAAGGAGCAGCAGCAGGCCGAGAAACCAGGGGTCCGCGAAACGGTACGACATGGTCAAATCTCAGGGCGAAGCGGAATCACACCGAGGATTCCGAATCCGCGGGGCTTCAATCCTGCACACGATGCTCATCCGAGAACCCATAGAAGACCTGCCACGATGCCCACGATGCCTACGGCCTGCACCACCAGGGCTCGACGGATCCGGGATTCCAGATCGCGAATGGTCGACTCCAGGTCTTCGGTCGTGGGACGAGACGCGATGGCCTCCCGGATCTGAGACAGATCGTCGTGCAGGGTCATCGCGGCCGCTTCGATTGCATGGCGCACATCGTCCGATTCGATGCCGGACTCCGTGTCCGTATTCATACGCCTGTCGATGACTTTCGTAACGGCCGTGACAACGGCGTCGACCAGGACTCCAACCAACATCGGGGGAACGGGAACCATGATGACCTCCTCAATCTTGTCCGTGGCGGCGACGATCCTCTGGTTGACGCCCAGCCGCCTCCGGCGTGGACTCCGTGGTAGCAGGCAAATCCGGTTCCGCCGGCCGGGTGACCTCGAGAATCCGGAAGGCCAACCGGGTGACCCGCTCCTGCTCCGGGACCGGGGGGGCGTACTTGGCGAACTTGACCAGGTCGCAGCAAGGGAAAAAGTCCCGAAACAGTTTCAGCTCGTCCAGGGCGAGAGCCATCTTCCGCAGTTGGTCCAGGAGCTCCGCGGTCGTCGATTCCATGGCCTGAATCGGATACCGCCGTTCCAGGTAGCGACGGATGATCTCCGAGAGCCGGGTGAAATACGCCTTGAGCTGACCCTCTTCCAGAAGTCCCGAGTCCCGGAGGCGGCAGAGCGCCTGGTACGCTTCATCATAAGGCGGGAGCCGGGGCTTCCGCGAGACCGCTGAAGGAGCCTCCGCGCCTCTCCGGCGAAGATACAGGAAGATCAGGGCCGCCAGAACCAGGGCGGCGGCGAACCAGGGCCACAGGGACCAGAGGCTTCGCGGAATCTCCAGGGGCCCCTTGATGTCCAGAATGTCCTTGGAATCGTCCGACAGGGTGCTCTCGACCCGAACCGAATGCTCCGGGGTCCGGACCGAGCCGGCCTGGACCCCCTCGCCGCGGTAGCTCACCACGACCGGCGGAATCTCGAAACTGCCGGTCTCATAGAGAGCCAGGGTGTAGACCACGGTCCAGATCCGGTTCCCTTCCTCCTCGACCGGACCCGCGGCCTCATGGCCCAGGACCTCGAACTCGCCCAAGCCGGGATCCGGTTCCGGCAGGTCCACTTCCACGCCGGGGCCCGCCGTCACCGTCAGGGTGAAGCGAATCAGATCTCCCACGGTGACCTGGGCCGGTTCCACCTGGGATTCCAACCGGACGGGGGATTGCCCCTGCAGCGCCGGCAGGCAGCCGATCAGGATCGCAATCGGGATAACGCCGTGTCTCATCGCCGCAGCCGCCGGCTCCGGGTCCGGAAGAACCGGATCAACAACTCCAGGTAGCTCCGGTCCGAATCCACCTCGATGCTGTCGACGCTGATGGAATTGAGAAAGCTCCGGAGCTCCTCGTCCTCCCGGCGAACCTGGGTCCTGAAAGCCTCCCGGACCTCCGGGTCGCTGGTGTTGAGGATCAATTGCTCGCCCGTCTCGGCGTCCTCGAACTCGACGAAACCCACTCGCGGAAGTTCCCGTTCCCTGGGGTCCCGGACCCGGATGGCCACCACGTCGTGCCTCCGGTTGGCGACTCGGAGCCCGCGATGGAAGCCGCTGGCAAGAAAGTCCGACACCAGGAAGACAATGCTTCTTCTGCGGATGACCCGCATCAGGTATTCCAGCGCCATCCCGATGTCGGTGGCCCGATGCCGGGGCTGGAAATAGAGCAACTCCCGCAGGACCCGGAGCACGTGGGAGCGGCCCTTGCGGGGGGGAACGAACTTCTCGATCCGGTCGGTGAAGATGATCAGGCCCACCTTGTCGTTGTTCTTGATGGCGGAAAACGCCAGCAGAGCGCAGATCTCGACGGCGACCTCTCCCTTCATCCGCTCCCCGGACCCGAACTCGCCCGAGAGGCTGGCGTCCACCAGGAGCATCACCGTCAGGTCCCTCTCCTCGTCGAACAGCTTGACGTAGGGACGATCCATCCGGGCCGTCACGTTCCAGTCGATGGTCCGGACGTCGTCTCCGACCTGGTACTCGCGGACCTCGGCAAAGCTCATGCCCCGTCCCTTGAACACCGAATGGTATTCGCCCGAAAAGACGTTGTTGACCAGGCCTCGGGTGGCAATCTCGAGACGGCGCACCTTGCGCAGGATCTCGCGCGGAATCATCTCATCAGGATACACTGTGGCCGCAGGTCGAGCCCCAGGCGGCTTCCTGCACGAAACTTGCAACCGGAAGCGGGTTTGTGCATCCTTAGACTTCATACGGCGTGGAAATCTGAACCAAAGGTTCTGTTAACCGAAAATATCGGAACTGGGGAACAGACAGGGCACGCGGCCAAGTTCCAAATCCCATCTTGGAAGTCAATGCTTCACCCCTGAAAGTGCGGGAAAACTGCCCTCACGCCTGCGGCGAACCCGCCGGGGCTGCCAGAGCTTCCCGGATCTTCTTCGCCATCCTCCAAGCCGTGACCCGGGAGATTCCCAGTCCCTCGTGCAGGGTCAGCATGGACGTCCGCAGGGACATATCGGAGGAGACCATGTGAATCGCCAGCACCCAGGTCCGCAGCTTGGTCTTGTTCTGTCCCAGGTGGGTCCCCTTGCGGACGCTGAAGTACCCCTTGCAGTCCTTGCACCGGTAGCGCATGGCCGCCTGGCGCGGATCCCGGGTCCGGTGGCGGTACCAGCGGTTGGAGCCGCAGACGGGACACCAGAGCTGGCCCTGCCAGCGGATGGCGGCCAGCCATTGTTCGGCGGCTTCCTCGTCGGGAAATGTCTGGAAGAGTTCCGGCAAAGTCATGAGTGAACCTGCGGTGGGGCCGCTCCATACGGCCCCTTCAGGGGTGCCACAGGGAAACCTAGGGGAGCTTGCGCGTCGTCACTGTCGGGTAACGAAGGGCTCGGGATTGGGCTCCACACCGGGCTTCTCCAGACCGCGGGGGTAGAAAGGATGGTTGAAAATCTGCCCCCCGGTTCCGGATCTCGTTGCAGCATGGTGAAAAAGAAGGGGGAGACCTGGTTGCAGGCCTCCCCCTTCCGTGTTTGTCGAACCGCCAATCTCACGTGCGTGAGAAAGAGGACGGTCCTGGGTTAAAGAAATCCCCTTAGTTCGCCGGAGACACAGGAGACTTCAGGGACCACGAAGCCGCGAAGGTCGAAGCCGGATTGATGAACTTCAACAAGGCTTGGCCCGAGGTGACGAACGCACGGTCTTGCGTTGCCTCCTCCACGACCAGCGTGCCGGCCGTGTATTTCCGCTTGTCCGTAGTGGGGACACCATCATCGTCCTCGACCGTCGAGCCGGTCGCAGCATCTCCATCTCCATAGTCCTTTTCGCAGGTCAAAGCGCTGCGCTTGAACTTTATCCACCCCGGAGAGGCGCTCATCATGGGATCCGTCATGGCATCCAGACCGGCAAAATCCTTTTGGCCGTCGGACGCCGCAGGAACGATGTCGGTCAGGCTGGAGAGCATCCAAGGCCCCATGATCATGGTTCCCGTGCACTTGGCAAGATCCGCATCGGTCATGACACGGATACCTTCGACGATGATATTGATGCCCGCCGGAGCTTCCGGATCGTCCGTTCCGCCGAATATGGGCCCCGACTCGGCAGCAGGATCCGCCAACGCATCGCCCATGCCGTCCATGAGAGTCACCGAGAAGCCCGTCTTGGCGGCCATCAGCTTGTAACCGCCGGCGCCACCGAAGTGATCCGCGGCTGACAGCATCAGCATGATCTGGTGGGCCATCGCTCCGCCGCCGTGAAGAGCCGGAAGCACCAGAGCCCCCATGTCGAGGCCTCTATTCTCGCGGCAGCCAACAGGGGGGGTCGCCGCAAGGTCACAGCCAGCATCGGTATCTACGATTTTATTGTCGCCGTCGGCCGTATAGCCCTCAACTTCATGGTAGGTCAGTTTCTCGCTGCCACCAGCGTCCTTTTCAGCCAGACGGCCTCCGTCGAGACCTTCAGCCGTGTCGGAGGGCCCGGCGGTAGTGTCCTCATTCTTACCATTCAAGATTTGATAGTCGGAGTTCGTGGTCGCCGCGTCGGTGCCGGTGTCCACATCTCGTTCCAGTCCCATGTTGGCCGTATCCGCAACGGCGGGACGGATGATCGGTGTGCCCCCCCAAGAGGCGGTCTGATCGCCTCCACCCGTGTCGGTGGAAACCAGCGCCTCGGTGAAATGCCCGGTCAGGTGGTTGAATGACACGGGCTGGGCGTTGTCCACGCTCAAGTCGCCCACGTTTTTCGACGTCGGATCCTTTTCGATAGCCGACCCGGCTCTTGTCCCGGTTCCATCGGAACAATCATCGACTCCCTTCGATCCATGCATGGTGTGCTTGAGATTGTTTAGGGTGGCGTCGGCGCCGTCGGCGTTGGGGTCAGCTACCGTAAACACTCCGCAATTGTCGATGTTGTCGGTGCCGTGCATATCCTTGGCCAGGAAGGTGGGAAAGAGGATGTTCGCCGTCTCGCCCTGATTTCGTTCGGCCTCCAAGTTGACGAGGCTGTCGGTGTCAGTATCTCCGTCAATACCCATGTTTGCCCCAACTGCGGTGATGGCGATCACGAAATGACCGGAATTCGTCCCGGCTTTCTTGTCGGTGCTCATCGCGGGGAGGGCGCCGAGAACCTCACTCACGTTGGTGCCATCCGTGTCGTCATCGCTGGCCGTGCCCGGAATCATGTGGTCGAAGGGGTCGACCAGAAGGTTCGAGTCGGCCTGGAGGACTCTCAGGTACCACAGAACCAGCTTCATCTCGTCGTTGTAGTACTGAGTCAGCACCGTAACCGCCTGCTTGTCGTGGGCGTTGGCAACTGAGATGAAGTTCTTGTGGGCCATGTTGCTCTGGAAGATCAACTGCGACCCCTTGTCGGCGGCGAGCCCCTGATCCACGACCGCGGTGGCCATGAGGATCGGGACGACGCCCAGAACCAGAATTTTGAAA
>JAJDTT010000236.1 GCA_022827025.1 Acidobacteriota bacterium | reverse complement strand
GTCCGGAGCGGCGTCTTTCAGGCGCCGACTGGGACCGGCGTCCTTCCGGGCGCCGGGAATGGCGACGTGGAGCGGCGACTCAGCCGGGGAACGATGCGACCCCGCAGGGCACCCACAAGGGGTGCCCCTACGGTCATCGGGAATTGGAAGTTTCTAAGAAAGAAGAGGGGGGACAGGAAAGTCCCCCCTCCTACGCCCTGTTTCACTCTTGCCTCGAATCCTCAGAAGGTCCATGCCGGAATCGGCCGGCCGGCGGAGATGACCTCCTCCAGGTAGGCGCCGGTCTGGGGAGGCGGGACGGCGTCGTGGTCCTCCACGTCCTCGTGGATCCGGTAGCCCATGACGTTGTGCCAATTGCCGTCCCCCAGCCGGAGATTGGCGGCAAAGGGGTGGTCCACCCGCCACATGGAGTCCCCCGGCGGCGGCCCGAACTCCGCCCGGCAATCGCGGGCCAGGATGGGCGGCTCCAGCCCGGTTCGTTCCCGGTTCAGCGGCCAGAGGTAGAGCTTCTGCCGGGTCCAACCACCCCCCATCACGCGGCCCTGCTTGTCCCGAAAGGGGCGGAAGCGCTTGTCGATGGGATGGGTCGGCACCAGGTAGATGTTGGACGCGATGTACGGAGTCCCGTCCACGGCCTGATTCAGGGTGATGGGGGCGATGGAGATCACCCCTCGGACATCGATGATCTTCTCCCAGGTCTGCCCCTCGTCCGTTGACCGCCAGACCCGGATCGAGTGGAAGTCGTGCGGGCCGGGCCGGGCGGCGAAGAGGAGCGATCCGTCCAGGTCCCGGATCAGGCTGGCCTCGCTGGAAGAGTCGGGGCCGGTGACCATGACGAACGAGTCGGGCTGCCACCGTCCTCCCTGCCGGCTCCATCGAAGGACACCGGAGCCGCCGGGCACTTGGGGGTCATAAGTGTCCCTGCCCTCAGGCGCCGCCGCCGCGGATACGCACAACAAGAGGTCATCGCCGGAGGGAATGGCATTGGCGAGCCCGCCGTTGTAGATCCACCACCCCTTGACCATGGATTCGGACCGGAACTTCTGCACACCAGTCTGCCGCATCCGTTCGCCGTCGAAGGCCAGTTGGAACACCTCGAAGTACTGGTGGTGCTCCTCCAGGGTGAAGCCGGCCCCGTCCGGGTGGTCCGGCCCCTTCTTGCGCCGCGCCAGCGCCAGGCTGATGCCGAACCCCGTCCCCGCGCCCGGGTGATCCGCTCCCGAGACGGTTTTGGCTCCCAGGGGAACGAAGCCACCCCGCATGGGGTACTTGACCATGATGGCCGTCTGTCCCGGCGGATCGGAGTGGGGATTCGGCTCGTCGTGATTGCGGTGGAGCGTCAGAATCGATCCGGGAAGCACTCCCTCGACCGAATCGAAGAGCACCACGTCGTTTCCCACCTCGTAGTCGCCATGGCCGATCCTGTGGCCCATGACCCCGTTGCGGATGCGCACGTTGACGAAGGCGCCCCCGGTGGAGGGGCCGGCCTGGAAGGGGAGAGTCAAGCCGTAGCGCCACCGCGCGCCTTCCGGCATGACCTCCGGCACCGTCAGGACGGGGGCCCCCCGAGTCACCTTCAGGATTCCGCTGCCGCCCTCGGGAATCTCCGTTCCGGACGAAGCCGGAGCCTCTGAAGGCGGACCCTGCGTGCCGCATCCCAGCGGCAGCACTGCGGTGGCGGCAAACGCGGCCGAGAGCCGTTTCTGGAACTGTCGCCGGTCGATGGGTCGGGACATGGACACCTCCTCAGGTCGGCTCCCCGGGAGTTCGGGAAGGGCATGCTATCATGGGCCGCCGCAGGCACACAGATGACTCTGAAACACCTTGGATACTGCCTCATGGTCGTCTCGCTGACTCATACGGCGATGGCACGGAAGCATGATCCCATCGTGTACGTCGCCGGCGGGAGCAGCCGGATCGACATCCACACGCTGGACCCGGACCGGGGAATCCTGGAGAAGCGGGGCTCCGGGGCCCTGCGGCCCATCGACGACTCGGGCAGCTTTCCCTACGTGGCGCGGCATCCCAACGGGAAATTCCTGTACGCCCTGGACCGTCTTGAACCACCTCACGTGGTCGCTCTGGCCATCGAGGACCAGGACCGCGGCCTGCGGCGGATTTCACGCACTCCCGTCGGCCCCGGATCGCCTCCTCACCTCCACGTGCACCCCTCGGGACGATGGCTCCTGGTGGTTCACTATCATCCCGGAGGCGGTTACGTCTCTGTCCTGCCCCTGGCCCCCGACGGCGCCGCGGGAAATCCAATCAAGACGCGCGAAGTGGGAAAGAAGACCCACATGGTCCAGGCGGACCCGGGCGGCAACTACTATTTCATTCCCTGCACCAACTCCGACTACATCGCCCAGTTCCGCTTCGACGCCGAATCGGGCCGGCTGGAACCGAACGATCCGGCGGTGGCCCCCACCGACGAGGGCGCCGGTCCCCGGCACATGGCGTTTCATCCCGGCGGCCGCTTCGCCTACGCCGTCAACGAGACCAACAGCACGGTCCATTCCTGGCGCTACGACGCAGCCACCGGCCGGCTCTCCCACCGGGAGACCGTGGACTCTCTGCCCTCCGGGTTCGACCGGAGCGGCAACACCGGCGCCCACATCCTGGTCTCCCCGTCGGGACGTTTCGTCTACGCCTCCAACCGGGGACACGACAGCATCGTCATCTTTCGCGTGGATTCCGGGACCGGACGGCTGGAGCGCGTCGGCTGGGAGCAGGCAGACGGGCTGATCCGGATTCCGCGGAACTTCGCCATCGATTCCAGCGGCCGGCTGTTGCTGGTGGCGAATCAGGACGCCGATTCCATCCTCATCTTCCGGATCGGGCCGGACGGTCGCCTGACCCGGATCGGGGAACCGGTTCCCACCAGCGAGAAGCCCACCTTCGTCGGAATCTTCGACCGGATCGACTGAACTTCGCGGGTCCGCCGCAAGGGCGCGTCAGGATCAGGCCAGTCCGTCCAACACCCCCCGCATATAGGCAAAGGACTGCTGCATGCCCGGGAGGGGGTCGTCCGGTTCGATCTCGTACTCCAGGTTGACGTGGCCCGAATAGCCCATGCGGATCAACTCCCGGAAGATGCCGGCCACCGGCATCTTGCCCTGGCCGACGATGCACTGGCTCCTGTGGTCCGTGTGATCGCGCAGATCCTTCATGTGCATGTCCAGAATCCGGCTGCCGGCTTCCCGGACCGCTTCCACCACGTCGACCCCGGTGCGGGCCGTGTGGCCCACGTCGACGCACAATCCCACCCGGGGGTCCATTCCCTCGATCACCTTGAGCCCGTCGGAGGGCGCCGGGAAATGCTGGTCCTCGGGGCCGTGATTGTGGATGGCCACGGCGATGCCGTAACGCTTGACGAATTTCTCCACCCGCGGCATGACCTGAGCCGTGGGAGCGATCGCCATCAGAGGCATGCCGCACTGCTTGGCGTACTCGAAGAAGAATTCCACGGCGTCGTCCGTGTCGTCCTGCATATAAATGACCCCTCCACCGACGATCTGAAGACCGGATTTTTCGAACTGAGTCCGCGCCCGGGACCGCTCCGCCTTCGAAGTCTCATACGGAAGGTGAAAGGACTTGATGTGGACGTATGGCGTCTCCAACGCCCGCACCATTTCGATGGCCCCGGGACGGGGGATTTTCCGCAACGAGTAGCTGGCCACGCCCAACTTCAAGGCCCGCTTCTTCGCATGCGCCACCTGAGTCCGGCCTGCAAAGATCCCCGCAGAAGCCGCCGCCACACCGAGCTTGAATAGTCCGCGTCTGGTCGCTCTCATCACTACACCTCCTGCGTAGGGGCACCCCTTGTGGGTGCCCTCTTTCGTCTTCTGGGAACAGCGCATTTGCATGTGCCCCTGCGAGAAATCCTTCGTCCAAATGTACAAGATCCTGAGGGTATGGGACTACTCCTGCCAAAGGTCCGTACTCAGGTACTTCAATCCCGAGTCACAGATCATGATGGCCACCGTCTTCCCGGCGCAAGGCCCGTTCAGGAGTTGCAGTGCGCCGGCCAGGTTGGCGCCGCTGGAGAAACCGGCGAAGATGCCTTCCTCCCGGGCCAGGCGGCGGGCCATCCGGATCGCCTCGTCGTCCGTGACCTGCAGATAACCGTCCACGTGGGCCCGATCGATGCAGGCCAGGTCAGTCATGGAGTACCCCCCTCCCTGAATCCTGTGGCCGGGACGATCGGCCTCCTCCCCGGCCAGGACCGCCGCACCTTCCGGCTCCACCACGTAGCACTGGATCCCCGGGGCGTATTCCTTGAACGCCGCCGCGCAGCCGGCGAACGTGCCCCCGCTCCCCACGAAGTCGCAGAAGGCCTGGATCGAATGGCCCGACTGCCTCAGGAACTCGGGACCGGTATGCAGGTAGTGAGCCCGGAAGTTCCCCCGATGCAGGAATTGATCGGCGCGAAACGCCCGCCGCTCCCGCACCAACTCCTCCGTGACCTGCTGCACCAGTTCAAGATCTCCCCCCGACACCTGCCCCGGCACCGAACCGGGAAGCTGATCCACCAGGACCACTTCGGCGCCCAGCGACCTCATCATGCGGGCCCGCTCACCCGAGTTCCCCTTGGACATGACCGCCACGAAGGGATAACCCTTCAGGCCGCAGACGATGGCCAGGCCGGTGCCGGTGTTCCCGCTGGTGAGTTCGATCACCGTCTGGCCGGGACGGATCTCGCCGCCCGCTTCGGCATCCTCGATGATCTGCCGTGCGATCCGGTCCTTCTTGGAGAAACCGGGATTGAGGTGGTCCAGCTTGGCCAGGATCCGGCCCTGTACGCCGCTGGTGATCCGGGAGAGCTCGACCAGGGGAGTCCGGCCGATGGCCTCTACGGCGGAGGGCAGGAGGGACTCGTTTCGAGCCATTTCACTCCCGGAGCCGGCTCACTCCTCCCAACCGTGGGCATCGCGAACCTGGATCATGCTGGAGAGAATCTGGTTCCAGGTTCCCGGGTCCGACATGATCCGGTTGGGGAACATGCAGCCGTCCCAACAGATGTGCCGGCAGGTTTGCGTGACTTCCCCGTCGGAGTCCCGAAGCCAGTGCCCGGCCGCCCGGACGATGTCCAGCTTCCCACCCGGATCGGCGGGCAGACAGTGGCGGCCCGTCTTGTCGTGGGAGCCGGAGCCCTTGACCGTGGCATCGTTCTGGGCCACGTGGAAGTCGATGGTCCAGGGCCTGAGGCTGTCGGTCAGGGTCCGGTAGGCCTGCTCGAAAGCCTCTTGGTCCTCCCAGTCGAAGTCCGCCGGCAGGATCGCGTCGCTCGCCGCGTTGACCCCCAGCAAGTAGAGCAACGTGTGCGCCATGTCCGCCTGAAAGCCCAGAATCTCCGGCCGGTCGACCAGTTCCAGGAGCTTCAGCATCTCCTTCCAACTGTGCATGCCGCCCCAGCAGATTTCTCCCTCGGCGGCCAGGAGCTCACCCTGGTCCGCGGCCCGGGCGCACGCTTCCCGAAAGGTCTCGGCGATGCGCTCGGTGTTCCCCTCCGGGTCGGCCGCCCAGGTCCCCGGGTCCACCGAGGAATCGATGCGGACCACGCCATAGGGACGCACCCCCAACTCCCGGAGCCGCCGGGCAATGGCGCAGGCCTTCTCGACCATGCTCAGAAACCGTCCCCGTTCGGCCTCGTCCCCCATGGCCGACCCGCCGCCGGTGGGCGGCCAGACGGGGGCCACCACGCTTCCGATGACCAGGCCCAGCGATTGGACCTTCTCGGCCAAGCGTTTCAAGTCGTCGTCGGTGGAGTCGATGTCCACATGGGGAGCGCTCAGGAAGAGGTCCACCCCGTCGAACCGGACGCCGTCCACCTCGGCCGCCGCCGTCCAGTCCAGCATGGTGTCCAGGTCGATGAA
>JAJDTT010000297.1 GCA_022827025.1 Acidobacteriota bacterium | reverse complement strand
AACGAGCTACTCATCCAATCTGTCGGTCCTCGGGCGATACTCCCGCCCGCCAACCGGTAAAGTCTCTCCGAAACCGCTCGGCGGAGCGCAAACCGACGGTCTGCGTTGTCCAACGAATCTTCTAAAGCGCAGACTCCTAGTGTGCTGTCCCCCCAATAGAGGTCGGGGCGACCCTTGGGGTCGCCCGCCCGGCAACGGCGGCCGAGTCGTCCCGGGGGGAGTTTGGTACTGGTGGCGCGACTTGGACCGATCCGTTACGAAAACATGTATTTGCGGGACGGCACACCAGGAGGCTGCCCCACCGAATTCCGAGCGCCAGGGGGAACGTCCCGATCGACTGTTGCAGGCATGGGTAGACCCGTCATGCTGGCCGCTTTGGGGTTCGTGATGTTGCTCCCCGATACGGCCGCTGCCGCCGGACGCAGCAGAATCAAGCAGTTGCGTCCCAGTTGGAAGGGGTCGACCGGGCTCTTCAACCTGGCTACGCCCGAGACCCTGCGAGCCGGTGAATTCAGCCTGGGACTTCATCACGCCCGGCTCCCCGGGCTGACCGGGCAAGCCCGGATCGCCCACTTCCCCGTCTCTTTCACCATGGGACTCCGCGACTACCTGGAGGGCTTCCTCTCCTGGCAAGCCCGGATGTGGCCGGGCTCGAATCCGGTGGGGGTCCTCACCGAGAGCCGCGTCCCCGGCAGCAGCTTGAATCTCTCCCCTCCTGCGGACTTTCCGTCGGGGCCAATTTCCGGGGACCTGTGGGCCGGATTGAAGCTGAATCTGTCGTCACCCAGCCACGGACATCCCACGAGACTCGCCCTCCAGCCCAAGGTACGAGTCTCCACTTCGGGCGGATTCTCAACCACCTTCCCTGAACTGACCACGCCGGGACCGGGACTGGGACTGGATGTTCTCCTCTCGCATCGGATCTCCGCCCTCCTGAGACTCACGGTCAACGGAGGTTTCCTCTACTCCGGCGACGAACCGGAATCGATCCCCGGACACCAGTTCGATTACGGCTTGGGCCTGGACTTCCCGCTGGGCCGCGACTCCGTCCTCGCGGCCGAGCTGGCCGGCGCCCGTTTCGGCGGTTCCCGATTCGACGCGCCTCTTGAACTGCACCTCGGAATGAGGTTCCTCACCCGGCGCTGGTTCCAACTGTCGGCCGGCTACAGTTTGAGCCTCAAGCAGGCGGCCCCCGTCCGGCTCGGGGCGCCGGACGCCGGAAGACACGGTTGGACGGCCCAACTGGTCATCCAGAGAAAGATCAACCGTCCTCCCGTCATCCGCTGCCGCCCGGAGCGCCAGACGGTCAAGTCAGGGGAATCGGCCAAAATACGGGTCCACGCCATGGATCCGGACGATGACGTTCTGAGTATCGCCTGGATCGCCAGCGGGGGCACCGTCTCGCTGCAGGGGGATTCGGCCCGATTCGACTCCACGGGGCTGGATGAAGGCGTCTACACTATTTCCGCGGAGCTGAGCGATTCGGAGAGCACCTCCGCCTGTGAGGTGGAAATCCGGGTAGAGCGGGAATTGAGGCGCGGCAATGATTCCGTCCGCCACGACTCGCTCGACAACCGGACCGTGGACGTGAAAAATGAGAGGTTCCTCGCGATCCCGAACGGAGTAGAATACTCACCATGAATGATCCTGGGAGCAGTTGGCGGGTGCGCAGCCGGACGTTTCTCATCTGCTGGTTCACCCTGGCAATGGTGGATCCGTCCCTGACGGGCAACGCGGATTCCGTCGTCCTGGGCCCCTTCGGGGGAGACGTGCGTTCACTGGCCGTTCATCCCGGAAAACCCGACACCTTCTACCTGGGAACCAGCGACGGTCAGATCTACGTCTCGCGGGACACCGGACTGGGATGGTCTCGAATCGATCCCGGATTGGGACGCAGGGATCTCGTGGTGGACAACCTGGCCTTCGACGCCTCGGATCCGGCCACCATCTATGCCGCCACCTGGGAACTGAAAGCCGACCGGGGACAACTGTTCCGTTCCGGGAGCGGGGGCTTGGAATGGGAACCGATATCCCTGGGCCGTTACAACAGCACCATCCGGGCCATGGCCATCGCGCCTTCGGACCCCTCCATCATCGCCATCGGGGTCCTGGAGGGGGCGCTGCTGAGCCGCGATCGCGGCAGGACCTGGGACCGGATCACGCGCGGATACAGGAGTCTCCACAACGTCGATTCGCTGGCCTTCGATGACCAGAACCCGCCGACCCTCTACGTGGGAACTTTCCACTTGGCGTGGAAGACCGCCGACTTCGGACGCAAGTGGGTCCCGATCCACAAGGGGATGGCCGATGACAGCGACCTGTTCGCCATGGTCGTGGAACCGGGCAAGCCCGACACCATTTACGCCGGCGCCTGCTCCGGAATCTACAAGTCGGACAATGGCGGTGCGAAATGGTCCAGGTTGAAGAACGGATTGCCCAAAGAGGCGAGGAGAACCCGTGCGCTCCACATGGATCCCTCCGATCCGGCAACCCTGTACGCCGGAACGACCAAGGGCCTGTTCGTCACCAGAGACGCCGGCCGATCCTGGAAGAAGTTGTTCTCCGGGGTCGTGGTGAACGCCGTGGTCGTGCATCCCCACCGGCCTTCGGTGATCCTGGTGGGATCCGACGACGCCGGCATCCTCCGGTCCGACGACGGGGGCGCCACCTTCTCCCCATCCAACCGAGGCTTCGTCCACCGCCAGATCGGCGCTCTGGAGCCCGACCCGCGCCGGTCCCACGTGTATTACGCCAGCGTCGTCCTGGACCGAGACTTCGGCGGCTTCTTCACGCTGAAGGGAAGAAGTTGGAAGTGGAGCGCGTTCAACGACGGCCTGGATGGAAGCGCGGACTCGATCCGGGCGATCCGTCCCTCGCGCCTCTCCTCCAAAGTGTTCCTGGGAACGGGGACAGGCCTGTTCGTGGGGGTTCCCGAAGAGACCCCGTGGCAGCCGGTCGGGGAAGTCTCCAAGCTGCCCATCCTCGACCTGTCGTTTTCGAACCGCAAGGAGACGGGCCTCTTCCTGGCCACCACCCAGGGGATCTTCCATTTGGACCTGGAGACCGGAACGCTGGAAAAGAAGGAGATTTCAGACGATATCGGCGGAGTGCAGACCCTGCTGCATGACTTCCCGACGGAGACGCTGTTCGCCGGTACCGACTCCGGCCTGTTTCTCTCGCGCGACGGCGGGGAAACCTGGCTGCTTCCGCCCCCCGGGCTGCCGGCGGTCCGTGTGAATATCGTAGGCCGGTCTGCAACGCGCCTGTTTTGCGGGACGAGCAAAGGCGTCTTCGTCAGCAACGGGAATGGAGACGAATGGGTACGGGCCGGTGGAGTTCAGCCTTTGGACATCTCCGCCCTTTCGGTCGGCGCCCGCGCGCCGAACCTGCGAGTCTTCGCCAGCGACTCCCTGCTGGGACACCTCTACGCCAGTCCTGACGGAGGCGAAAGCTGGCGCACTTTCGATCGAGGCAACTCCCGTCCTCGTATCACGACCTTGCATTTGTCCACTTCGGGAGAGCTTCTCGCCGGCACCCTTTCGGAGGGAATCCACCTCATCCACAATCCGGTAGAATAAAAAGCAATCCGCCCAAATGTGGGCGGTGCCGGCCTGGCGGATGAAACGTGCAACAGGCGCTTCTCAGCTACCCCGTCCTGCTCCTCATTTTCACCCTGGCCCTGATCGCCCTGGGCATCTTCGTGTTCATCGGCCGGCGCCGTTCGGCCGCTTCACCCGGTGATCTCCAGCAACTGCTCGATTCCGCCCGTGCCGGCGAAACGCTGGAGGACAGCCGTCTCCTGGTCCCTCTTCTGCTCTACGAGAAACGGTTCCCCGCATTCTGCGGAATCCTGACTCTGGTCCTGGAGCAGTTTCCTCTGCATAGGTTTCTGCAACGGAGCGACTTCCGCCAGGCCTTGGACTATCTGGCCGCCAACCCGTTTTCGGAGACCGATTCGGAGGATCCGATTCCGGCCATGACCGTCATCATCGAGGCCTTTCTTTCCGATCCCGACGTCGAGTACCGCTGCCGTCCCCGCCTGAGGACGTTGGTGAATCAGTTCATTCGGGAAGCGGATCGCTGACCGGCTCGACCAATGAAACCACTCGGGTGCCGCTCAGACGATCGTGTATGCACCGCCTCCAGGGATCGAAGAGCCCCCACAACAGTCCCACCAGAGTCACGGTCGCCGGCGGGTGGAGAAAAATCCACAGCGCGACGGCCCAAATGGATATGGACGCCTGCTGTTTCTCGCTCACCAGCCGCAGACGCGTGAAATACATCCCGGGAGTCTGCCCGGCTCCCAGGAGAAAGAAGAAGGAAGTGAAGAGGTAGATGGCGGCAGTGCAGACGACTCCCAGCCGGAACGACACGAGCGAGAAAAAATCCAGGCTCAGCGCCCGGGAAGCCAGCAGACAGAAGGAAAAACCGATCACGCCCGCCAACGAGAGGTCCAGGATCGCGGCCAGTATCCGTGACAGGAGGATCTCCCTCGGCAGGCTGGTCACCGTGACCGCAGGCTCGACCACCTCTATGACCGGAGGGGCGGGAGGCAGAGTCTCAAGCTTCAGCTT
>JAJDTT010000077.1 GCA_022827025.1 Acidobacteriota bacterium | reverse complement strand
CGGTCCATATTTCCCCGATTTCTCGGCGAATAGAACAACTATGCGCCTCTAAATCGTGAAAATCTGGCCTCGATTCTCCACTTTCTCGCTACGATCATTTCTACCGCGCAGACTCCTAGGTCGTAAGACGGCGCCAAGGATGACGCCGCTCCTTCACTTGCAACATGGATACTCCCCCGTGGATCGAGATTGGGTTGGCGGTTCGTGTAGAATTGCCGGCAGGTTCCTCTCTTGAGAAGAAACAGAACGATCGTCGTCTTCCTGGCCATCGCGGGTTTGGCGTTGGCGAGCCGGACGCATTCGGAGGTCGGCCCTTCGGACCTGGAGTCGCGGGCTACCGAACTGATTGCGGCCGAATGCCTCGGTTGTCACAACTCCGACTTGGCGACTTCGGGTCTGAACCTGACACGGCGCGAGGGCGCCCTTCGCGGCGGAGACCACGGGCCGGTCCTGGTTCCGAGCCATCCCGAGTCCAGTCTCCTGTGGGCCAAGGTCTCCTCCGGGGAGATGCCCCCGGGCAGTCCGTTGTCCGCGGCGGATCGCGAGGTCTTTCGGGATTGGATTGCGGCCGGCGCGCCCTGGGACCATCCCATCGGGTCAGAATCGCCGATAAAGCGCAGCGACTCCAACTGGTGGTCCTTCCAGCCCTTACGCAAGCCTCAGCCGCCGTCGCCGGCACCCATACCGGAGCACTGGCAGTCCTCGCCCATCGACCGGTTCGTTTACGCCCGGCTGAGGGAAGAGGGTCTGGAGCCCAGTCCACCGGCCGGCCGCCGGACGCTCATTCGCCGAGCCAGCTACGATCTCACCGGGCTGCCGCCCAGTTTCGAGGACATCACCGCTTTCCTCGACGACTCCTCAGCGGCGGCATACGAGAAGCTGATCGATCGGCTGCTCGCTTCTCCCCGCTACGGGGAACGCTGGGGGCGGCATTGGCTCGACGTCGTGCGTTTCGCCGAGAGCGAGGGGTTCGAGCGGGACACGCTCCGGGAAAACGCCTGGCCCTATCGCGACTACGTCATCCGGAGCTTCAACCGGGACAAGCCGTACCTGGATTTCGCCCGGGAGCAGATCGCCGGCGACGTGTTGGCGCCGGCCACCCGCGAAGGCATGATCGCCACCGGATTCCTGGTGTCCGGACCCTCCGATACGGTCGGATTCATGTCCAGCGTGCCCGTGCAGCGCGAGATGGTTCGGCAGGAGCAGATGGAGGAGATGATCGGCACCGTCTCCCAGACCTTCCTGGGACTGACCGTCAACTGCGCACGGTGCCACGACCACAAGTACGACCCCATCCCGCAGCGGGAGTACTACCGGATGAAGGCCGCCTTCGACGGTGTCTGGCAAGGTGAACGGGACCTGCTGACAGCCGACGAGCAGCGCGCACGCCGGGAACGGGTTGAACCGCTTGAGGGACGTATTGCCGAACTCGAGGACCGTCTGGCCGCCATCGAGGTTCCCGCCCGCCGAAGGTTGCTGTCACGGAAGGCCGACCCTGCGACGGGCGCCGCCGTCCCCTCTCCCCTCGGCCAGTGGACCTTCGATCTCGACAGCCGCGACTGGGCGGGGTCCCTGCACACCGGGATGTCGGAGAAAGTGGTCCTGGCAAAGGGCCGCCTGCGGGCGGCTGAGGGCACAAAGCTAACGGGGTCGGTCGTCAGGACGGTCCCACTGTCACGGGATCTGCGCGAGAAGACACTGGAAGCCTGGATCTGGCTGAACCGGCTTCCGGAGAAGCAGATCAGCGCGATGAAGATCCACAACACGGAAAAGTTTCTGGGCGCCGTAGTGGACGGCATCATGTACTCCGGCGGCGACGCCAAGGAGTGGCGGAATACCAGCTCGAGCTCTTTCCGCACCGCCGAAGGACTGGGGACGCCGGAACCGGCTGAGGAAAACCGGCTCGTTCATATCGCCATCTGCTACGCCGATGACCACAGCATTCGCCTCTACCGCAACGGGAAACCGTACGGCGAAGCGTACACCCCCGATGTGAGAATCGATGTGGGCCGCTTGCAGACGTACCTGGCCGGGGAAGGCCAAGTGGCGTTCAACCCCTCCGAAGACTTTGAAATCGAGGAGGCACGCCTATATGACGTGGCCTTGACCGGGGAACAGGTCGAGGCCTCCTACCTCACCGGGGTTCTCAATGTCCGGCGGGAGGAATTGGATGAAGTCTTGACTCCCGCCGAAAGGTCGAGCGCGCTGGAACTGCGCGCCGAACTACAGCGATTGCGGGTCCGCCGGGAGGCGATTCCGGACCCGCGGAAGATCTATGCGGCCGACCCCAGACAGCCCGGTTCCACCTACCTGCTGGAGCGCGGAGACCCGAACGCAAAGCAGGAGAAGGTCTCCGCCGGGGGGTTGTCCTGCGTCCCGGCCGTGTCGCCGGAGTTCGGGCTGGACGCGGACGCTCCCGAAGCGGACCGCCGGGTTCGGCTGGCCGAGTGGATGGCGAATCGCCGAAATCCCATTTTTGCCAGGACCATGGTGAATCGCGTCTGGCACTACCTCTTCGGAAGGGGCTTGGTCGAAAACCCCAACGATCTCGGTTTCAATGGCGGTCCACCGACGCACCGGGAGTTGCTCGACTGGCTGGCGGACGAGTTCGTCCGGGGCGGTTGGAGTATCAAGAAACTGCACAAGCGGATCATGATGTCGCAAACCTACCGGCAATCCTCCGACTGGAGGAAAACGGCAGCGGACATCGACGCCGGCAATCGGCTTCTCTGGCGGCACTCTCCGCGGCGCCTCGAAGGAGAGGCCATCCGCGACGCGATGCTGGTGGTCAGCGGACAGATCAACTGGCAGATGGGAGGGGCCAGCTTCCGTCCCTTTAAAGAGGAAAAGAAGTACAACGCCTTCGAGATGTACACGCCGGTCGACTCCAATGAGCCCGCGTACAACCGGCGCACCGTGTATCGCATGAACGTCGCCTCGGCTGCGAGTCCGTTGCTCGATTCGTTCGACTGCCCCAATCCCAACGTGAAGACTCCGAAACGAGTGGTGACGACGACTGCACTGCAGGCGCTGAGCCTCATGAACAATGCTTTCGTCCTTCGGCAAGCCCGGGCGTTCGCCGAACGGATCGAGCGCGAAGTAGAATCAGACCGGGAGCACCACGTCCGGCGTGCTTTCGAAATCGCGCTGGGACGAACCCCGGGGCGCGAGGAGTTGGCGTGGAGTGAAGATCTGGCCGCTGAGCACGGCCTGTCCAGCCTCTGCTGGGGTCTCTTCAACACCAGCGAGTTTCTCTACGTGAATTGACGGAGTGGCCTATGATCAGTCCAACCTCGGTTCAACGCCGGTTTTGTCCGCTCTCCCGCCGCCGGTTGCTCTTCGATGCCGGAGCGGGATTCGGCTGGGTCGCGCTCTCCTGGTTGACCCAACGGGAAGCGTTGGCCGCGGCGGCCGTGCGGGGGGCCGACCCGGCTTCCAGACCGGGTCAGGCGCCGCACTTCGCTCCCCGAGCCAAGCGGGTGATCCAGATCTTCGCGGTCGGCGGCATGAGCCACGTCGACACCCTGGATTACAAACCCGAACTCTCCAGGCGAAACGGCAAGCCGTTCAATATGACGACCTTTTTCGGCCAAGCGGGCCACCTCTTCGGGAGTCCGTTCGAGTTCCGCCGGAATCGCGAGAGTGGACTGTGGGTGAGCAGCCTGCTGCCGCATTTGCGCGGTTGCGCCGACAAGCTCACGCTGATCCAGTCGATGGTCTCCAACAGCGCCAACCACATGCCCGCCGTGGCTCAGATGAACACCGGTTTTGCGCTGAGCGGCTTTCCCAGCATGGGCGCCTGGATCAGCTACGGGCTGGGCACCGAGAACGAGGACCTGCCGGCGTTCGTCGTCCTGCCCGACCCCGCAGACCACCCTTGGGGAAGCGGCCTGCAATGGGGGTCTTCATTCCTGCCCGCTTCCCACCAGGGAACACCGTTTCGGACCTCCGGCGACGCCTTGGCGGACCTGACCACTCCCGAGTCCGTCCGGCCCGAGGGACGGCGTGCGAGCCTGGAATGGCTGGCGCGAATGAATCGCATCCACCAGCGGGAAAATCCGGGCGACAGTTCGTTGCAGGCGCGCATCAGCTCATACGAGCTGGCGGCGCGGATGCAGTTGAGCGTCCCCGAGATTGCCGATATCGAGCGGGAAAGCGAGAGTACTCGCAGCCTCTACGGCCTCGACTCGAAAGAGACCGAAGCGCTCGGCCGCCGCTGCCTGCTGGCGCGCCGCATGCTGGAGCGTGGAGTCCGGTTCGTTCAGGTGTATCACGGCGGCACCAAGAAGACCTGGGACGCCCACTCCAGGCTGGAGAGCCACCACACCAAGATGGCGCTGGAATACGACCGTCCGGTCGCCGGCCTTCTCCAGGACCTGGATTCGCGCGGCATGCTGGAGGATACCCTCGTACTGGGAGTGACCGAGTTCGGCCGGACGCCCGTCGCCCAGGGAGGGACCCTGGGACGCGACCATCACCCTGAATGCTTCACCTGCTGGCTGGCCGGGGCCGGTCTCAAGCGGGGATTCATCTACGGAGCCTCAGACGAGCTGGGCTACAAGCCGGCGGAGAACCCCGTCACCATCTACGACTACCACGCCACGGTCCTCCACCTGCTGGGGATCGACCACAAACGCCTCACCTACTACCACAACGGCATCGAACGCCGCCTGACCGACGTCCACGGCCGGGCCGTCACCGAATTGCTGGCGTAGGGGCGACATGGAGCGGCGACATCCTTGTCGCCGGGAGCGGCGTGTTTCACGCGCCGGGAGTATCCATGTTGCAAGTGAAGGAGCGGCGTCATTCTTGGCGCCGTCTTACGACCTCGCATTCAAGAAAAACCGGACGGCCGCATCGGCTCTCCCCGCCCGTGTTCTTCCTCACCCCTCCCCCAGCCCGAAAACGAACGGAAGGACCGA
>JAJDTT010000176.1 GCA_022827025.1 Acidobacteriota bacterium | reverse complement strand
GTCGGAGACGGCGAGCACCCTTTCCCTGGGTGTCGGCGATGTCGTAGCTAACGAGGACATCCATCGATCACGCGATGACAAAGGGCGGGTAGGTCGTGATATCTCCGCGGAGATGGCGGGCCAGCAGTGTTGCCTGCACAGACGGAAGCGCCCAGCGACTCACGCGTCGCCCAAGGATCGGATGCCGGAACTCGGTCTCCTTGTGCCGCTCCCAAGCCTTAAGAAGTCGAATTCTGCCGGCATCAGTCAAATAAACTGCACCTCCCGGCGTTTCAATGAAGTCGTGCAGTCTCATCTGCCGTCTTCTGACCAGCGTGACTACAAACCGGTCCGTAACCGCTCGGAGTTCCTCGGCCAAGTCGAGTGCAAGCGATGGTCGTCCTGATCGAGGTCGGTGAAAGAATCCCATTTGGTAGTCCAGTCCCACGCTCTCGGCGGCACCGATGTACTCGCCGATCAACAAGCCGTAACAGAAGCCGAGCAAAGCGTTCACTGGATCACGAGGCGGGCGCTTGTTTCGTCCTGAGAACCGGAGTTCGAAATTCGCCAAGGCCTCGCGAACTCCACCAAAATAGGTGCGAGCGGCGTCGCCCTCGACACCTCGAAGGTGGTCGGGTGTGGCCGCCGCACCGACACGTGGAACGCGCGCAAGAATGGCTTGGCCTCTGGATGCAAGATTATCGGCACGTTCAGGTTCCTTCTCATCCCTGGCCCAGCGAACGAGTACCTTTCTGCTGTTTTGGAGTTTCGCGGCGACTATCGACCGAGCCAGAGTGAGCGAGTGGCTCGGGTCGGTCACAGCACGATACAGTGCCGTTCGCAGGTGTACGCTCCCCGCGGTCTGAGGGCTCACCACAAAGCGAACCGCGCCACTTTGTCGAAGTGCCGCCACGCGCACGCCGCGCTTGACGCATGCTTCCAGGGCCTGTGTCGTGATCTGTCCACCACCCAGAATGACGAGCGCGTCCACCGCCTCGAGGGGCACACGCTGCCTGCCGTTCGGCGACGATATCAGCAACGAACCTCGCCGGTGCCGAACCCGCGCGCGATGATTCCGAACGTACACAGTGCTCAGGTATCGCATCGGAACACGACCCGCGCCATATAGCGGTTGACCCTGCCGGGTGCGCTTGTCAACTCCGGGAGGCAATGAGATCTCAACTGGCACTCGATGCAGCGCTCATCATTCGGGGCTTCCGGCAGATGGCCTGAAATGAGTTGGGTCCGGATCGCGTCGACGATCTCACGAACCTCCCTCCTCAGTTCCGGCACAAGCGGAATTCCAACTTTCCGTCGTGGTCCTCCGTACCAGACATATCCTGTAGGAATTTCGACACCGAGCATCTCTTCCAGGCAGAGTGCTTGCGCACAGAGCTGCAACTCGGCGGCAGAGCCGTGACGAATGCCGGTTTTGTATTCGACGGGAATGATCCTGCTGCCGTCGATCTCGACGGCGTCGGCGCGACCCGTGAGTCCGAGCGCATCCGACCATAACGGAACGGCGCGAAGAACGAGCCTACCGCGCTCGTGGCGAGCCTGCCCCGAGTCGACGCGGCGGTGTGCCCGCGAGCCGCGCACGGTGTGTTCATTGTCGGCCCATAACCCGTCGCAATGGATTAGAGCGCACTGGCGCGGACAGTAGGCAAAGTGTTCTATAGCCGAGATCGCGACGACCGGACCGTCAATCACAGTTGCTCCGCCCCGAAGGCTTGTGTCCGATCGGCCCCGGCCCTCGGCTTGTACCGGACGGTCTTCCAACCCGTATGCACGCCGATCCCTGACCATCTCCCTTTCTTTCTTGGTTTCCAGAGGTCGAGAAGCGCGTCTATCCCCTCCCGATCAAGTGGCGGACTCCACGCCGGCCAGTAAAAACGCAACTGACGGCGCCTGTCTCGGTCGCGCGTCCAGCCGCGCTGTATCGCGGATGATCGAACACCACGGCTAATACTCGTGTCGGTTCCCCGGCCTCGAACAGGCAGCAGGGCGAGACCGAAGAACACCAGGATCTCCACCACAGGATCAACCCACATGCCCGTGCTGTCGGCTTGAGAACCCATTCGGGTATGGTCGAAGCCTAATCCGTTGTTATTGACCCGTGGTGCGGTGCCCATGAGGCTGTCGGACAGGCGTTCGGGTGACATTTGTACGGTGTCATGGAGCCTGATGAGCCGATGGTGCAGCCACTTGATCGTCCCCGGACCCGCGGGGTCGAAAGGTGCATGTGCCACCTCTCCGTTCTTTTCCACATGCAGGTCCGTCATCGTCGAGGATAGGGCCCAAGAGTATTGATCAGCCCTGGCCGCCCGCGCTCTGGCAACGAAGTCCTGGACGGGAACCTTCCTCCGGACCACTGGAGTGTCTTTCCAGTCCTTCGCTATCGGCAGGGCATTCAGCATCGTTCGACTGGGCCAGCGTGCTGCCAGGAGGTTGACTGGATCGGTCCCGGGCGCAGAGAGTACTGCCCGGGGCACACCCTCCTCCGTCCAATGCAGTCGTAGCTTGGAGTCGATTACAGTAGCGCCGACCGCTGCCAGCCAGCCATTGATCCAGTTGCCGGGTATCCCGGCACAAATCACTTCGGCCATTCCTCTTTCTCCAGCTCTTCAATGCGGGCGCCGGCGGACACGGCATGGTCGGCCTGTCGAACGATGGTCTCGATCAGTGCAAGCCCCCAGGGACCGAACCGGTCGTTGAGTTGCCGGAACCGCGCGGGCTGATCCCAATCGATCAGGGACAGATCAGCTTCGACTTCGACGCGTTTGCCCTTGATTGTGGTCGACACCAGCTCAGATGTTCCGTCGCTGGCGGGCGGTACGACAGGCCGACCGCTGCCATGGTGGCTAATGACTACGTGCATGAGGAGATCGCACAGGGAGGCGGATAGTCCGGTCTCGTCGTTCCGCATCCAGTCAACGATAAGACGGGAAGACAAGGCCTCATGACGGCCACCTCGGGGCCATCCGGCCGCCACTCGCGCCTGACTCCACAGATGGCGCTTCATGTCCGACTTCGCCAGCGGGACCCTGCTCTTCTGCTGGGGATCCAGCCAGCGCTGAAAGCGCCGGTCAGATTTACCCGCGTCGTGTAGCCGGCCCGCCATCTCCACCACCTTGACGAGTTCTGACGGAAGACCTAGATGCTCCGCGATCGAACTGGACCGCGCCGCAACCGCATTGCCGTGCGCCTCCAGCTCGGTAGCCGTCACCCTGTCAACCACCGACCGTTCATCCAGATCGTCGCTCGTTACGTTTTCCGTGCCCGTATGCACAATTGGCAAGCGTGCGACCTCCTTGACTCCGCCAACGACTTCGCGGCTTAGCGAAGACAAAAAATCGCGCCACTCGGACTCTTCCCACCCCACGGGGACCGCAGTCTCGAGGCTGTGGAGAAGCTCCACGGCCGCTTCGGCGATGTCGGCGGTATCGGCATCCTGATCGTCGGGAACAAGGCCCAATACTCGGTTCACCAACGCCTTGAGTGATATGTCTACAAATGGGTCCGGAGTCACGTTCTTGAAGAGTCGACGTAGCGCCTCGGCGTTTAGCGGAAGTCCAAATTGCGCGATCGTCAGGTCCGGGACCGGAGATGAGGCCCCCGGTTCCCATCCGAACTCGTCGAGCAGACCGCGATCGCACGCGAGCACGATCACGTCGCCTGGGCGCATGTCTGGGGTCACGTTTTCGACGGTCACCCCATCGATCGCCAGGCGGAGAATTTCTTCTTCATCACCGAACGCTTGCCTGGCCTCGCTGATCGGAACCGACACCGCTTCGTCGTCCGACGCTCGCGGCCACAACCGGTCCCCTACAGCGGGAATATGAGCCCGCCAGATGAGAGACACAGAGGAGTCGAAACCGGAGATGCCCGAAAAATAGGGTTCGACGGGCGCTTCCCCTTCGGGTGGGTTTGTCGTCTTGACCCACTCGTACAGAATACCGTGGAGGACCTCGGGAGCTCGGCCCGGATCGTCGCCGGGCTCTCCCAAGATGTCAGCCACGCTTCGAGGAGGAAGGGAGACAGTGTTCGTTTCCGAATCGGCAGCAGCCAAAAGCTTCTGCAGTACCGTCACCGGCTCCAGTCCATACACCGGCCATGGATCCGGATTGCCGGAGCGCCTACCCTTGCCTCGTGGTGGGGGAACGTGAACGTAGATCCCCTTGGCGTCGGCGAAGTTCCCCAAGCGGTTGAGGCGGCCGAGTCGCTGGGTTAGAGCACGTACTCCACATGCCTCGGTGACCATGTATTCCGCATCGACGTCGGCGCCGACCTCGAGCGTCTGCGTGGCCACGACGATCAAGTGACCTTCACCGCCGGAATTCGAGTCGCGTGTGGCCGCCATCCCGTTAACGGGATCAAGGATCCGGTGACGCGTTCGTTCCGCTTCCCATTCGCGGGTGCGTCCTGTAAGCAGAACCAGGGCGGAGTTTTCGCTCGAGAAGATCGGCTCCAGGCGCCTGAAGACAGCTCTCGCCGTGCGCGGCGTATTGGCAAAGACGATGCACGACGCGCCGCCGTGGGGGCACCTTCCGAGCAGGTTCCGGGTGGCCTCTGCCAGACGCGGCCCCACATCGCCCGATGATTCCACAACTTTCAGCGGCTTGTGAGCATCCAATCGCTTTCTGACCGTTGGATGGATTTCGTCGTCGTGGTCCAGATCGAATCGTTCATGGGCGCTGGCATCGCCAGTCGCCGTGAGGGCGATGACCTGCGGCCGCGAGCGTCTTGGGCCGAGTACCTCCTCCGACCCCGTCGTACAATCTGAGAGGGCGGACGCGAGCCGTATCAGGTGCCCAGCGAGGTGTGCCTCGTCGACGAGCACGAGGCTGTCGATGCCCGCCAGTGCCGCATCGATCGGCCGCATCGATCGCCACGTACCGTAGCCGCGGAACAGCAGGCGGGATCCGTACATCGGCACCGTTGAAAGTATGATGCTGGGTCGAGACGGATCTGTCGGCCGGCGCGAGTCCACGCCTCCGCGAAGCCGGATGACCTCAATCGGTTCAGCAGTCGCCGGGTCCGCCGAGAATGACTTCAGCCGGTCGGCGATCGCACTGAGTACCTCGACCGCCTCCTCGGCGCCCACACTTTCCGGGTGACGAAGCTTGTCCCGGATGCGCCTGGCGTGATCGAACGTCGAGTCAACGAGCATTCGGCGGTTGACAATCCACCAAATGCGGGTCGGGGCCGTTCTCCGGACCGGTTCACGTCCCGCCTGGGAGGCCAGCCACCACAGAGCGATTTCTAAGCACGCCGTCTTGCCAAGTCCTGTGGGGATACCAATCTCCTTCGGCCACACTCCGTCTCTCTTCACTTGATCTGCGAGGCGACTCTGCCACGGAAACGGAGGCCTTCGGTTAAGGGCTTTATAGAAGGCGTCGAACGGAGGAGGGGAGGAAAGCCGGCGCCGTTCAGGCATTCGGCTCTCCCTTCTCGGGCGCCTCGACGCAAAGACCGAGGCCCCGCTGCCTGGCTGCGCCGATAACGACGGGTCCATGGACGGGCTTCTCGAACCACAGTTCCACATGGGAGTAGGGCAAGGCCGGTCTTCCTGGACGGTTCACCTCTACTGGAGCCAAGTCAACGCCACCCGATACCAGCGGTGGGCGCGTTGACCGAAAGGCAACGGGCGGGGGCAATCCGGCGTGTCTGCACCACCGCGCAACCTCGGCAACATCCAGAGGACCCCGGCGCTCGTGGACGGCAGGAAAAACCGTCACCCATCGGCGGGAAGTACGGAGCCAGCGCTCTGGGCGGGCAGCGACAGGGCGCGGTTCTCCTGTATACGGCCGGACGGCCACCTCCAAACCAGCACCGAAAAGGTGCGTAATCGAATGGACACAGGTCCGAGCCGCGATCCGGGTCGCCCGATCCGTGCCCGGCGGTACCCAGAGCGCAAGACCGTGGATTCGTCCGCGTGATCTTGGGTGGCCAGCATCGGGTAGGGCAAGGAATCGAGCCAAGTCGTATCCCGTGCTTTCGAACCCGTGTCCGTGAAGCATCGGAGGAGGTTCGCCGATCAGGTTCTCGTGCTGACGCAGTACGGCCTTCTTGAACAATGAGGTTATGACGGACACCCGGCGCCCGGGAATGGCTCGGTTGAGACGAAGCCACGCCACAACTTCTCCCCGGTCTTCCGGAGTAACGCCGTCGGGACGACGATACCGCGCCTCATGGCGGAGGGAAGGGAACTGAATCCTTGAAACATCGGCGCCTTCCTCGCGCCACGCATCGAATATCCGGTCGAGGATTTGCACGTCACCCGCCTTGGGGACCCGGATCCGTAGCTCTCCGCCAGGATGGGGTACGAAGCGGTCCACGACCGGTGAGCCCGCCGGGAGTAAGGTCTTGACTCTCACGCGAACCGGGGAATCCGAGGTGCCCAGATAACCGATCCGCGCGGCTCGTTTTCTAAGAGCACCGAGAATATCCGGGGGAACTTCCGTGTCCCATATGTAATGGATAAAAGGATCGCGGGGCGCCGCTCTTACTCCGGGTCGGATCTTCGTGCCTTGTCGACCGATGTATTCCATGTGCGCGCCCCTCTTGATCCCGCGTCCCTGAACAACCACGTAGCGTGAGCGAAGCGATTGCTGCCGAGGCGTCGCATGTGCGTGGATGATGGGCGGCGCGAGCCGCTCAAACCATTCCAGTTCGGAGCCGTCCGTCAATCGACACCGGTCTCGCGTACCGTCGGCCGCGATCAGGGCCGCCAGCAGCCTGGATGGAGAGGGGGGCCACTCGGCCCGAGAGAGGCGCCCGGTATTTGCGGTTCCGTCAGGGTCCGCGCGGAACGTGCCGTGGAGAAGCTCGACGGAGATTGTCAGCATCAGTCCTTCAACTCGGGCCAAGTCGCAAGAATCGCCTTGCGCAGGTTTCTCTTGGGCGTGAGTCTAAGGGGGGGCGTGTCCCATCCGTCGAGTGGGACTCCAGTGGACTTTGCGTTCTCGAAGGCGCTTTGGAGCAACTCGCCGGTTCGCATGGTGCCGCCGAGGTCGAGTTCCACATCTCCGCTCTCCCCGAGCCAAGTCGCATTGGTTTTCTTGGGCCGTAGCTCCGCACCGGATCGCAGCGCGAAACCTCGTCCAAACGCGAGCATGTGCGCGTGCAGGCCCAAGGCGACCAAAAGGGCTCTGGCTGCTGCGTCGGCCTCCACGGAATGATCCGACCCGACACCGACTCGCCGCAATTGGGCAAGGGAAAGGGTCGCACGCTGTGTGACCTTCGCGAACGAAACCGCCGCGGCGGCCGCCTCGTCGCCCATGAAGGGCACCTGTCCGTGGCCGATCTCCGAGAGCTTGTCTTTCTTACCCCCCTCGATCTCCTTCAACCTTGCCGTCCCGATCTCCCAATGAAGACGATCATCTGGGTTTGAGGCCAACGTTTCGTTTGTGTTGAGGTTCAGTGGGTCCCCCTTGAGGCCGAGAGTGCGCGTATTGTTTGTCGCCGGTTTCCATCCGATGATTTCCGAGACCCATGCTCGTGCATGCTTGGTGTTATGGCGCTTTTTCCCTAGATGCGACTGCCAGAACCCATAAAGGAGCGCTTGGGGAAACCACGCCATAAGGGGACCGCACTTTTCCGGTGTGGCGGCCACGATTGCCTTTCCCAGGTCGGTCCGTACAAAGTCAACGCCGTCAAGCTGGGCGTCGCGGAGGTAGGCGTCAGCGTTCCGATGCGGGAACTGCAGGCTCGATATTCTCGACGGCAGGTGCGCGGGAAGGTTGGTCAACGCGGAGAGGTCCAGGACAAACTCCGGTACGGGGACGGACGCCCGATGGCGCCGGAGCGCGTCCTCAAGCCGGTTGGCTTGTGAAGGGACGTTGTCGATCACGATGACCGGGGTGGCGTCTTCATCACGAGTGGAAGCCCACCTTCGATCCTCTTGGTACCTCCCGCCCTCGTACACGGCGGGTTTGACCAGTCCCCCCGGTCCTGCAAGCGGTTCGAGTTCCGTATCGATGCGGAGCCCGTCCTCGAACGAGTCATCCGTGCAGGCTGCGACGAGCGCATCAAGATTGATTTCTTCCTTCACATTGTCCTCCGATCATGCCGGTCGAGCTAAGTTATATTACAATACAGTGCCACTTGGAAAAAACACCTCCGTTGAAGCGAACGGTACATGAATTGAGTCGATATGGTCAAGCAAAGCCCAACCAAAGTTCCCCCATTTTTTTGAAAATCCGACAGATTCCACTTGTCCAATCTTCTTACTCTTTTGTTTTCAATCAGTTGAGGCGATTCAGCCTGATTTTTTGGGGGAACTACTGAAGCCCAACTACCGATCGGCGAATTCTTTTCGATACATCGTCCGATCAAAGCATCGGGACTGCTGCTGGCTTACGAAGACCGGGGCCGTAGCCCCGGTGACACATTAGTTGCCGTACTCGTCCCAAGTGGCACTGTGTTCGCTAAACGAAGGCCGGGCAATCGACCCAGCGACAGCTACACCCGCGAACACTTATTTCGGAAAGCCACAATGGATGATGTCTACTGCCTACCAGAAGACGACGAACAGCAGCCAGCAGGCCACGACCAGGTAGAGACCGATCCAGAGTTCGGGCCGGAGTCTCCAGGGGAGCGAGCCGTCTTTCGGAACCGGGAAGGGATAGCGGGGTTTGGACGGAGCCTGCATCAGGGTTTTCTGGAGCCAGGTGCCCTCCAGGACCTTGAGGCGGCTTCCCATGAGAGACCGGAGATCCCGGTCCGATTCCTTCCGGCTGTAAAGGAGCCCTTCCAGCTCGTCGTCCGTCGCCGGTCCCCGGAACAATGTGATGACTCCCGACGCGATGACCATCACGGCCGCCGGCAGGAGCAGATTCCACAAATAGGCCCACCAGAGGTTGGTGTACCAGGTGGGAAGGGGCCACTCGTTGTATTCTCCGATCAGTGCCGAAAGTCCATAGAGCAGACCGGCCACCAGCCCGATGGCCCCGGTGGCCCGGTGGACCCGGGTGAAGACTCCCATGAGGATGATGGTCATGAGGGGGACGGCGATGGCGCCGGCCAGTCGCAGGTAGAAGGCCACCATTCCCGACTCCAGGAAGGGGACGTAGACGAAACCCAGGGCGATGATGATGGGGACCGCGATCTTGCCGACCAGCGTGTAATGGCCGTCCGTGGCGTTGCGCACCAGGAAGCGGGCATAGACGTCCCGGACGAAGAGGCTGGAGATCCCCATTCCGATGGAGGCGAAGGTCGAGTAGCCGGCCGCTACCAGGCCCGCCAGAACCAGGCCGACGAGGCCGGCCGGGAGATATTCCCGGACCAGCATGGGATAGGCGGAGTCGATGATCTCCAGGCCCGGAAAATGGGCGCGCGCCAGGGGGCCCAGGCTGACGTTGAACCAGAGGCAGACGGCCGTGATCACGCTGGCCAGCACCGCTCCCATCTTGAAGTCCCACTCCGACCGGGCGCCCAGGAACCGGATGGCCTCGTACTGGTTGATGACGGCGTACGTGACCAGCACCACCACCAGTCCGAAGACCATGAGGATCGGCGTGGCGCCTTCGGGCGTGTAGCCCCCGACGTGGAGCAGCTCGGCGGGCAGGGATTCGTCCACCTGCGCCAGCTTCCTGGTGAGCCCGCTCATGCCGCCGGTGCTGAACCAGACCACTCCCCAGAGCACCAGCGAGGAGACGATCATGGCGACGGCCTGGAGGGCGTTGGTGATGACGTCCGATTCCAGTCCGCCGGTCACCACGTAGACCACGGCAGTGGCCGCCACCAGGATCACAACGACCCAGCTCCAGGTCGCGCTGAGCTCTCCGATGATGTTCAGGACCAGGTAGAGCGAGAAGAAGATGTTCCCCACCACGTTGGTGCGGGACTGGATGTTGATGAAGACGGCCAGGACCCGGGTGAGTGGACCGAACCGGAACTCGAGCCACTCGGCGTTGGTGTAGACGCCGGAACGGTACATGGGAATGATGACGAAGCAACTGAGGGCGAACCATCCGGCGGTGATGCCCAGCCACCACTGGGTGAGCTGGGAAAGGCCGAAGCGGTAGGAGCCGCCGGCGATGGCCACGTAGTCGCCGCTGTCGACGGCGGTGGAGAAGGCGGAGAGCCCCACGGCCCACCAGGGCAGGGACTTGGCGGCCAGGTACCAGTCGAAGCTCTTCCGGATGCCTTTGAAGGTGACGAGGCCGTACAGGACGATGCCCAGGTTGACGACCAGGACCAGCAGCCAGTCTACGAGGGTCATGGAGTCCTTTCGGTCATGGTGCAGAAGGATAGCAGAGATCCGGCTGTCTGCCTTGGCAGCGGTTTACGGCTTTCGGGTGGGGAGCCGCATGATGACGATGGGGATCACGACCGCAACGATGGTTAGAAGAGCCCGTACCCACGGGTGCGGGAGTTGGTAGGCGGACCAGAAGACGGTGGCCCAGAGGAGCAGAACCAACAGGATCTTGGACCGGAGCGGCAGGCCTCGTTTCTCGCGATAGTCGCGAATGTACTCCCCGGTCCAGCGGTGGTTCATCAACCAACGGTAGAGGCGCGGGGAACTGCGGACGTAGCAGGCGGCGGCCAGCAGCAGGAAGGGGGTCGTGGGGAGGAGGGGCAGGAAGATGCCGGCGATCCCCAGTGCCACCGAGATGCTCCCGGCGACGACGAGAAGGGGTCTGATCAGCATTGGTTCAGGTTGTTATGGTGGGGAGTGTTTGGCTGCCTGTTGTGGTGGTGGGTGGTTGTTGGTCGGAGGGTCGGCGCCCAAAGGACGCCGCTCCACGCCGCCGCTCCGCCGCTCGCATTGTCTCAGCTATTTTCACTTCGCTATTTCAGAAGTAGGTGATCAGGCCGATGGACAGGTTGGTGCTGCGGGCGGTCACGCTGGCGGGGACGGTGACCGCAATGTCGGTGAACGGCGTGGTCCAGCGTTCATTGCCGGACTTTGGGCGACGCACCTCCGCGCGAAAACCGATATGGTCGCCGAGCATTTTTTCCACTCCGGCGCCGGCCACCCAGCCTTTGAAATCCTGGTCGCGGGTTTCGGATCCCGGGGTGAATTCACCGGCTGAACAGGGAGTCGGACTCAGGCAGCCGTTGAAGCGAGTCATGAACTCCGCTTCTACGAGGCGGACCCCCGCGAGCCCGTAGACGCGCACGTCCCAGAAACTCAGGGGGCCGGGGCTGCCGCCCAACTTGAAGGTCACACCATAGCTCCGCTTCTTCTCGAATGACCATTCGTCCGGCCAGCTCTCTCCAAGCTGATTGCGGCCTGGGGACGATCCGATCCCCGGCAACTGGCCGTCCACCGTGCCGCGGGGCAACTCGACGTCGAACTCGGCGCTCACGAAAAAACCGGTTCCGGGAAAGGGCAGGTGATAGCCTGCCACGAAACCGAATCCGTAAGTCACGGATTTGGACGAATCCTGGTCCTGAAAAATCTGGCCGGCCTGCGGCGCAGGGACCCGGGTGTTCGGATCGGTGTTGTCCACGGTCTTCTCGAAGGTGACGTCGAGGTATTCCACGGGGGCCGTGACGCCGACGTAGAAGCCCCGGTCCTGAGCGAGTGCCGGGACCATCTGAGCGAAGAGGATCAGGAGTACGGTCACGGGGACGGCGGCGAACTGTCGATGGATCGAAAGTGAGGTGAAGCACGGTGGCCGAGCCGCTCTGTTCATCAGTGAAACTCCATTTGGATCAAGTGGTTCGTGGGCGACTATCGACGGAGTGTACTGAACGCTCCTGACAGATCGACGGGGGGCTGATCGAACATGCGAGCGTCCGCCCGACTCCGTAAACGCCGGTCCGCATGACCGTTACGGCCCGAAGCGGTGAATCAGACCGAAGCGGACGATGCCCAACCGGTTCCTCACCTTGTAGGGACACGGCCGGCGGGGGTTTCCCGGTCCGCAACGGTTGTTCCCGGAGTGGTTGACGGTATGGTGGCTCCACCCGAAGTCCAGAAACGAACCCTCTACCCGAAACCTCCAGGCACCGGCCAGCGGGGCCTCGATGCCGGCGCCGATCACCGGACCCAGACCGGTCGCGCCGGTGCGAAAGGAATCGTCCGGGTCCATGTAGGGGAGAACGTCTGGGCCCGAGTCGATGTCGGTGACGAAATTCGTGATCCTGGTCGCCGCCAGGCCGGCGGTGGCGAATGCCGTCGCCACCCCCAAGGGTAGATCGAAGCCGGCACGTCCCGTGGCGACCCAATCGATATTGGAACCGGCCGTCTCGTCCAGCCCTTCAGGATCGAGGCGGTTCGATCTGCCGGACAGGTCGCCGAACGTGCCGTCGAATTCGACCCGGAACCGGACACGAGCAAGGTCAAACCTGGTGCCCAGGAGGACCCCGGCGACGAAGCGGTTGTCGCCGTAGTCGAGCCGGTATCCCGGCTGACCCCAGTTTGCGAAACCTTCGATGTCGACGATCCGGTTGCCCACGAGGCCGGAGCCGATGAAGATTCCGGTGTAGGTTTCGGCCTTGCCGGAATTGGAATCGTCACTTGCCGCGCCGACCGGCTTGCCGGTCGCCGATACAAGCAGTGCCGCAAGGGCCAGGATCGCTCCGTGACATGAGATACGGGACCTGTGAGCGGGCTGGCGGCTGTGTTGCATGACCTTCTTTCCGGGATCTAAAATTGCTTGAATTATGCCTCGCGGGGGGGACAATCATGGCCATTGAGAAGAGTCGGAGGATGGAGGGGAAGCGAGTTCTGGTCACCGGGGCGGGGACCGGGATCGGGCGGGGCGTCGCCCTGGAGTTCGCCGCCGAGGGAGCCGCGGTGGTGCTCCATTACTGTCACAGCAGCGCCGGCTGCCGGTCGGCCGTCGACGAGATCCGAAGCTCCGGCGGGCGCGCCCTGGCGCTCGGCGCCGATTTCCGGCGGGTGGAGTCGGTCCAGGGTCTGGCGGTTCGATCGGTGGAGTTTCTGGGCGGGATCGACGTCCTGGTCAACAACTCCGGCGTGACGGCGAACAGCCCGTTCGAGGAAACCACTCCACACCAATTCGACACCCTCTTCGACATCAACTTCAAAGCCATGTTCTTTTTGACCCAGGCGGTCCTGCCCGCGATGGTGGAGCAGGATGGGGGCGCGGTCATCAATCTGACCTCGGTCCATGCCTACGCGGGCCTGGTCGAGCACTCGGTCTACGCCGCCACCAAGGGAGCCATCGTGGCGTTCACTCGCGAGGTCTCGTTGGAGTTGATTCAGAAGGGAGTGCGCGTCAACGCCATCGCTCCGGGTTGGATCCGGGTCCCGAATCAGGACAAGGTCCTGGGCGAGAACTTCGACTGGGAGGCGGCCGAGAAGACGTTGCCCGCCGGCTTCATCGGGACGCCCCGGGACATCGGCGGTCTGGCCGTCTTCCTGGCTTCCGAGGAATCGCGCTACATCGTGGGGCAGACACTGGTCATCGACGGCGGCCAGTTGGCCATCATGCCCAACACCGGGGATTTTCGGGGCCGCCGCCGCTTCCGGTTCGGCGATGACTACGTGGGAATTCCCTGACTTCGGAGGGATTTCGGAATCAAATCCCGATGCGGGATCGAAACTCGGGCACGCCGGCGGGACCGGGCCTGAGGACGATGACGGCGCCGGCCGCCGGTCCCAGGTCCTCGTCTTCCGGATGCGTGCCGGTGGTGACGTAGAGATCCGAGAGGCCATCTCCTCCGAACGCCACGCTGGCGGTGAACTTGGCCGGCAATTCTATGGTCCGTTTCCGGCTGCCGTCGGCGCCGAACTGGAGCACTTTCCCGCCCATGGCCATGGCGATCCAGAGGTTGTCCTCTTTGTCCAGAGTCATGCCGTCGGCGTGCCCGTCAAGTTCCGGATCGAATCGCAAGAAGTCCCGCCTCCGGCCGATGGCGCCGGTCCGGGGGTCGTAGTCGAATTTCCAGACCACGTTGTCCAGGGAGTCGATGAAGTAGAAGGAACGGCGGTCGGAGGTGAAGGCCATGCCGTTGGGTATTCCGATCCCCTCCAGCACCACCTCGTACGATCCGTCGCGATCCAGCCGGTAGAGGCGGCCCCGCTTCCGTTCCAGGTCTTTGAAGGGCATGGCGCCGGCGAAAACCCGTCCCTCGGGATCGGCGATGACATCGTTGAAACGCCGGTCGGCTTCAGCGGGGATGTGGTCCAGTAGCGTTCCGGCGATCCCGCCATCCCTCCAGACGGCCACGGTTCCGCGGTCCATGAAGAGCAGCAGCGAACCGTCGGCCTGGAGGGTCATCCCGCCCACCATCCGGCCCTCGTAACAGAGCCGGCTCTCGCCGCTCGCGGGTTCGTGCCAGTAGATCCGGCTCGACAGGATGTCGGTCCAGTAGAGCCTTCCCTCGCCGGGGTGCCAGACCGGCCCTTCTCCGACCGTGCAGCGGAGGTCGGCGGCGATTTGGAAATCAGGGGACTCTCGGGTCATGGGATCCGTTTTTCCCGGACTCAATACCGGCCGTACTCCCTGCCGGCCTCGGCAAACACCTGGATGTTTCCGGGAGCCGAATCCATGATCTGCCCGGTGGACCGCAGGACGTAACGGCCGCCGCCGCCCGCCGCGTCGATGCAGCGCTTCACCTCGTCCCGGACCTCCTCGGGTCTTCCATCCGGCAGGATGCGTTCGTTGAAACCTCCGTTCAGGGTGATCCGGTCCCCGACCCGGCGCTTGGACTCGGCCAGGTCGAAGTCGCCCGAGGAGGTCTTGGGAGTCAGCGTCTCCAGGGAATGCGCGCCGGTGTCGGCCATGTCCTCGATGAAGGTCTGACCGCAGCCGCAGTTGTGGTAGCTGACCAGCAACCCCGCCTCCTTGGCCGCTTCCACCACCGCCTTGTCGTAGGGGTACATGAACGTCCGGAACTGCTGGGGAGAAAACCCGATTCCGACCCAAGACTGGTCGTAGAGAATGGAATGGACTCCGGTTTCAGCCAGATGACGCACTCGGCGGATGGCCCGGTCCCTGAGGAATTCGGAGATCTTCTCCACGAATCCGGGTTGATCGATGAGATCGCAGGCCAAGGTAACGAGTCCTCGCATGTTGGCCGCCTCCCCCCAGACGCCGATGAAGCAATGCATGAAGAAGGCGCGGTCGCCGACCGTGTCCACCATGGCCTTCAGCTTGTCCTGGTTCAGGCTCTCCGGCTCCGGCAGGTAACGAATGCAGAGGTCCAGGTCTCGCTCATTCTTGACGGCGGGCTCCACTTCGGCCACCTGTCCCTCGCCCATGTGGTAGCTCCAGGTCACGGGTCCTTCCGGGGTCGTCGCCGTGAAACGGTGAGTGCGAAAGTTCCGGCTATCCTCTTGGACCTCCTCCTGAACCCGCCAGGTTTCAAGCGCCTCTTCCGGCCAGTTGTAAAGCAATCTGGGAAAACGGTGCATGGAGAACCGGCGCTCGTCCGGGGTCACCAGGACCGGATCCAGCCCCAGCTCTTCCTGGATCCGGACCATTTCAAGCGGATCCTCCACCAGGCCCTCCAGTACGGCGCGGGGTCCTTGGCCGGTGAGCTGGCGCAGGAGCGGCATGCCCAGCCAGGCGCAGATGGGAACCCGGTCGGTGGGCCGTCCGGTGTACGTGGCTTCGAATCGCTCGCGGGTGTTCATGCGTCCTCCTGGAAAGGAAACTCATGGTAGTCCATGATGTCGGAGCAGGGCAAAGAAACGGGATCTGCCCGAAGGCCGGGTTGGACCATTCCAGCCGTGGATGGCGGAGTAAATCGACGCCGCTTTGTGCTATGCTCAATAGTACTTGTATCACCAAAGAGGGCCAGATCAGCGGGTTGAGAGTCTCTACATAGGACCCTGAGGTTGAAAGCGATGGATTCCACGATGACTAGGTCTGTTTTCAGGACGCTCCCGGCAGTTTGTCTGCTCGTCTGCGCTGCCCTGACCGGCTCACACCTGCAAGCCGAAAAGAAGGCTCTGCCCAAGGAACCCCGGGCGCTCTACATCCATCCGGTGGGAGGACAGCGGGGAGCGGTGGCTGAAGTTCAGATCAAGGGACAGACACTCCAGGGAAGCTACGCCGTCTGGACCGGGAGCGATGCGCTCAGCGGCCGGGTGAAGAAGATCGAAGAGATCGACGAGGTTGGAGATCAACCCTATGCGATCGGGTCGGTCCCATTGAGCCACCGGGTCACCGTGGAGGTGGAGATTGCGTCCAACGCCGAACTCGGCGGCCATTTTCTCCGCTTGGTTTCCCCGAGGGGCGTCTCCGATCCCGTTCCGTTCCGAGTGAGTTCGGAACGGGAGCCGGTGATCGTTGAGGACGAGAGCCGGACCGGACCCGGCCGCCCGACGCAGGGGCAGTTCCTGGAATATCCCGTGGCCGTCAACGGACTGATCGGCCGGTCGCTGGGTGGGGAGGTCGACCATTACAGCTTCGACGTGGACGCGGGCCGTGAGCTCTATTTCGAAGTCTTTTTCCCGGCCCGCGGCAAGGGGCCGGTCCCCAAGATGTTGCTCTATCTGTATCGCCATGAACCGAGCTGGGTGGACCCGCACCGCCTCCGGAGGCTGGCGTTCAATGACGATCCCGTGGTTCATGAATCCGGTCTGTTCGCCGAGCAAGGGACCGTCCGCAGGGCGAGTCTGAAGCATCGGTTCGCCGATTCGGGGCGCTATCTGATCGCCGTCAAGGCCTTCGACGACCGGGGCGGCCCCGGTTTCGTCTACCAGCTTCGAGTCGTCGACGCGGAGAGTGAAGAGATCTCCGCCGACAGGAGCGCCTGGCCGTTGGCCCATTCCGATCCGTACGCGTGGTTCGAAAGAAGGTTCCAGGTGCAGCTCTCCCCGGCCCGTCTCCAGGAACTGTCCAGCCGGACCGTTCTCCAGGCCGTCGGAGCAAAAGAAAAGCAGGGCGTGATCGGATCGGCCGGCTCCTCGGGCGCCTCGGGAGGGGATGACGCCGCCGGTCCGGCTCCGGAACCCGATTCGCTCCCAGCCGTTTCCACTCACCAGCTCGGAGGAACTTCCGGAATGGCTACGGATCCGCCCCTGGTGACGCTGCCGGCGATCTTGGAAGGAGTCATCGATCGTCCCGGCAAAGCCGATCGCGTCCGGTTTACGGCAGAAGCGGGCCAGGCCGTGGCGGTGGAAGTCGAGACCCTCCGGGACGGAGTCCCCATCTTCGTTCCCTGGGTGCAGGTCCTGGACCAGGAGCAGGAGGTGGTCTTCAGCGCCATCTACAATCGAGTCACGGGCAACAACGTCATGCTGTTTCGTGAACTCGAATCGAAGATGATCTACACCTTCGACCGGGCAGGGGAATACACTCTGCGGATTCGCGAGTTGACGACTGCCCACGCAGGGTCCGACTTCGCTTACCGCGTGTTGATCCGGCCCCAGATCCCCCACGTCGGACAGTTGAAGCTGGAGCCGGATCATCTCAACCTGGTGCAGGGCCAGGCCGGCCGGCTGACCGTTACCGTGGACCGCGAAGAGAATTTTGACGGGGAGGTCGCCTTGGTCGTCGAAGACCTTCCGCAAGGCGTGCACGCCTATGCGACGGCGGTTCCGGAGGAGGAACGTCCCCCCGCCTTCGACGAATCGGAAAAGCACATGTTCCGTCCCGAGACCCAGAAGGTTTCCATTACGTTGATGGCCGAGGACGGGGCCTCGACCACGAACCTTCCTCGCATGGTGCGGGTCAAGGCCCGGGCCATCGTGGGCGGAGAAATGGGGCCACTGATTCCTGTGGGTTTGGTGCCCTTGATGGTGGTGGCGCCTCCACAATCTTGAACTCTTGCAATCCTGACGGAGAAGGGTCCCTTGATGAGATCGTTCCTCACCTCTATCGCGTCCCTCTGGCTCGGTCTGTCCGTGGCCTACGGAAGCCACTCCATGCGGCCGACTCCGAGTCACGATCCGGCGTTGCTATCGGCTCGGATTTTTCCCGAATCGGCCACGCTTCGGGAGAAGGGGGCGTCGCAACGGTTTCTGGTCATCGGCAGGTTCGCCGACGGCTTGGAGCGGGACCTGACCTCTGCAAGCCAATTCGGCCTTGGCGATACGGGCCTGGCAAGCGTCGACGAGGCGGGAAAGGTCAGCGCCTTGGCGGACGGCGAGACCGAACTCAAAGCTGAAATCCAGGGCCACACACTCAGGGCCGCGGTGCGAGTCGTGGACTCGGGGCGGGAAACCCCGCTGAGCTTCGAGCGCGCCGTCTCTCCCGTTCTCACCAAGACCGGCTGCAACGGCAGCGGCTGTCATGGAGGGGTCAAGGGAAGGGGCGGCTTCAAGCTGTCGCTCAACTCGTTGAATCCGCGCGATGACTACGATTGGATCGTGAGGGGGGGCGTCTACCATGTGCTGTCGCCAGAGGCGGGCGAACCTCTGGTTCCGCGGATCGATCTGGCCGAGCCGGCCGAGAGTCTTCTCCTGAAGAAGCCGACCTTTGCCATTCCCCACGGCGGCGGGCCGCGCTTCGACACGGATTCCCAGGAATACGAGGCGATCGCGAACTGGATCGAAAACGGCGCTCCCTTCGAGCCGGAAGGAGGCGTCTCCGTTCCACGGATCGAGCAGGTGGCGGTCCACCCCGAGGAAATCGTCCTGGATGGCGAAGGAGTCCATCGCCTGGCGGTCACGGCCAGGTTGTCCGACGGCCGGACCCGGGACATCAGCGATGAGGTTCGCTACGAATCCCAGAACCGGGCCGTGGCCAAGGTGGATGCCGACGGTGTGGTCACCGCCGTCAAGACCGGCGAGACCAACGTCCTGGTCCGGGCCGCCGGCCACACGGTTCACGCCCGAATCGGCGTCATCGCCGAGCCCATTTCCGATTATCCCGAAGTCCCCGAGTGGAACTTCATCGACCGGCACGTCATCGCCAAACTGAAGCGGTTTCACCTGATTCCGTCGGAGCTCTCGGACGACTCCGAGTTCCTGAGGCGGGTCTGCCTGGACGTCATCGGTACCCTGCCGCCTCCGAACCGGGTCCGCGAATTCCTGGAGGACCCCGATCCGGACAAACGGAACAAGCTGATCGAGATTCTGCTGGACTCGCCGGAATTCGTGGATTTCTGGACCTTCCGCTTTTCCGACCTCCTGAGGGTGGTGCAGGAACCCAACTACAGCCAGCTCTACTGGGAGTGGATCCGAAGCAGCGTCGCGTCCGACAAACCGTACGACCAGATGGCCCGGGAACGCCTGGACGCCCAGGGCCGGGACCGTCCCTCGCGGCACTACTACGAGAACAACTCGCAGCCGGAGCGGATCCTGTCCGAGGAGCTGAGGGTCTATACGGGGCGGCGTTTCGATTGCGCCCAATGCCATGACCATCCCTTCGAGCCCTGGTCCCAGGATCAGTTCTGGGGCTTGGCCGCCTTCTTCGGAAATCTGGACTTCATCGGGTACTACGACATCGCCTTCGACAACCCGGCCGGCGGGTACGGAGACAAGGGGAAGGCGGGGCCGTTGAAGCATCCCCGGAAGAAGACGGTGGTCCAACCGGCTTTCCTGGACGGGACCACGTTGCCCGAGGAGTTGAGGCCCAACCAGCGCCGGGAACTGGCCAAGTGGCTCACCTCGCACCCCTACTTCGCCGAAGCCTTCGTCAATCGGATCTGGGGCTACTTTTTCGGGCGGGGAATCGTGGATCCGGTGGACGATTTCAAGGCTTCCAATCCGCCCACTCACCCGGAGCTGCTCAAGGAGCTCGCCGCCGACTTCCGGGAGAACGGACACAACCTCAAGCGCCTGATTCGTACGATCGCGCAGTCGAGGACCTATCAGCTGACGAGCCGGCCCAACCGGAACAACCGCGGCGACCTGGTCAATTACTCTCATTTCCTGCCCAGGCCCTTGGAAGCGGAGGTCCTTCTGGACGCCATCTCCCATGTGGCCGGCGTGCCCGAAGTCTTTCACGAGAAGCCGGAGTCGCCGGAGGGGCAGCCTCCACCGGGAACGCGGGCCATCCAGTTGAAGGCTCCGGTGCGATATTTTTCCCATTTTCTGGACCTTTACGGTCGACCGATGCGATACGCTGTGCCGGAGCGGGACGCCGGCCCCAGCGTCTCCCAGGCCCTGCACCTCTACGCCGGCAAGACCTACACGGAAAAACTGACCCGGGAGGACGGACGGATCAGCCAATTGGTCCAGGAGGAGACGCCGCAAGGGGACATCATCGAACACCTCTACCTGGCGTCATTGTCCCGTCTGCCCACGGGCGAGGAGAAAGACCAGTTGGAAGCGGTGCTGGCGAATATCAAGATGCCGGATCGGAAGCAGGCGTTCGCCGACCTGACCTGGGCATTGCTCACTTCCAGGGAGTTTTCATATAACCATTGACGAAAACCTCGGGCCTGTCCTGGGCTCGGGGTCGCGGAGGTTTTGGAGTCGGATGAAGAAAGTCGGTTGCCTGACCTGTACAGAAGCGGAACTGGGTCGTCGGGATTTCCTGCGGGTGGGCTCAGTGGGCGCACTCGGCCTCAGCCTGAGCCAGATTCTGGAGTGGGAGAGCCTGATGGCCGGCCCGGCCGCTCCGGCGGCTCGAGCCAAAAAGGGGGAAGCCTGCATCCTCCTCTGGCTGGGGGGTGGACCCAGTCAGATGGACACCTGGGACCCTAAGCCCAACAGCGCCTTCAAACCCATCGCCACCAACGTCGACGGCATCCAGATCTCGGAGATCCTGCCCTTGACCGCCCGGCACATGGACAAGCTCTCCGTCATTCGGTCCATGCATACCGAGGAGAACAATCATCCCCAAGGGCATCACTATGTCCTGACGGGGCACCGTCCCAACGCGGCCGACAAGTTCCCCAGCTTTCCTTCCATCATCACCAAGGAACTGGGACCCCGCGGAGAAGTGCCGCCGCATGTCCTCTGTCCCGGTTGGGACTCGGCCGATGCCAAGCGCTACAACGATCTGTTCCGTTCCGCTTTCCTGGGCGCCAACTACGATCCCATGATCCTGGCGGACCGGGGCGAGAAGGGGATCGACGTCACCGACCTGGTCCTGCCCCAGTCCTTTCCGGTGGAGAGCCTGGAGAACCGCAGTTCCTTTCTCAAGATCGTGGACCGCTACTACCGGCAGAAGGTGGAGTTGGCCGAGTTCTCCAACATGGACGGCTTCCGGGAGCAGGCCCTTCAGATGATCCTGTCTCCCGCGGTCCGGGACGCCTTCGATCTTTCTCAAGAGCCGGAAAAGATGAAGGAGGCCTACGGCAAGCACAAGTTCGGGCAGAGCGTCCTGCTGGCCCGGCGCCTGGTGGAAGCCGGCAGCCGCTTCGTCACCGCCTCCGGCTACAGCCACAACGTCTGGGACACTCATGGCGACAACGACGCCAGACACCGGGATGAGTTGGTGCCTCCGTTGGACCGGGCGCTTTCGACCCTGCTGGAGGACCTGCACCAGAGAGGCCTCCTGGAGACGACCGTGGTCCTGGTGATGGGCGAGTTCGGCCGCACCCCCCACGTGAACCCCAACAACGGACGAGACCACTGGCCCGAGTGCTGGTCCCTGGCCCTGGGAGGCGGAGGCATCCGAGGGGGGCAGGTGGTGGGCGTAAGCGACGAACGCGGCGGGTACGTGGCCGAGCGCATGGTCACCATGGGAGACCTGCACGCCACCATCTACAAGGCCCTGGGGATCGACTGGAACAAGGAACTGATGAGCCCGACGGGCCGTCCCATCAAGATCGCCAACTCCATCGACGACATGACCGGAGTGCCCCTCAAGGAGTTGGTCTGAGCCGTCCCGGTATCCCGTCCGCTCGAATCTCCCCAACTCGATCCGGAGACAGGTTCAAGCGCCGAGATCTGCTGCTGGGCGGGTCCGCCTCGGCGGCAGCGCTGCTTTCCGCCTGCACCGGGGCCGAGCCTGACGGCCAGCGGAAGGAGATCCGCATCTCCTTCGTCGGAGCGGTGCTGAACAACCCCTTCTGGGATCTGATAGCCCGCGGCGCTCGAGCCGCCGGCGAGGATCTGGCCGGGACATCCGTGACCTACGCCGCGCCCGAAGAGTTCAGCCTGGCCAACATCAACGCGCTGATCCAGGGCGTGATCGCCGGGTCTCCGGACGGGATCGCCATCGACTACCGGGGACGGGAGTTCGAAGAGGTCACTGGCCAGGCCCTGGATCGCGGGATCGCCGTCCAGTTCTTCAACAACTTCGAAGGGTCCGATTCGGAAGACCCCAGAATCGTGCGGTTGTCGGAGACGGCCGTGGGCCTGGACAAATTCGAAGCCGCCCGCCGGAGCGGAGAAGCGTTCCTGGCACATCTGGAGCGCGGCGATCCGTTGGTTCTGTTCAACGGCCTCCCGGACTCTCCGGAGCACTTGGTCATCCAGAACGCCTATCTCAAGGTGTTCGCCGAAGCCGGATGGACCCGGGAGCGGATCGAGCTGTTCCCGGTGGGATTGGACCCGGCCCAGAACTTCCAGCTCATGAAGGTCTACCTGACGGCGCACCCCGAGACCCGAGGCATCGTCTGCTGGGATTCACTGACGGGATCGGCGGCTGCGCGGGCCAAGGCGGACGTG
>JAJDTT010000279.1 GCA_022827025.1 Acidobacteriota bacterium | reverse complement strand
AGGGGGCGTGACGATCGCGCAGGATTTTCGCCCTCAGCGCGTGCTCGTGACCGAGAACGTAGTGGTGACTACGTTTGAGGGAGCATGTGCGCGCTGAGGGCGAAAAGACCAGCGAGCGCGCGCCCAGCGCAGTCTGTCCCCGAGAAACCTTGGAAGATTCCACGTAAATGCTCAAAAACATATTATTTTTCATCATACGCATAGCGACCTGGTGAGAAATGCGGGCTAAGAATCATCGGTGGGCGGAGATCCGTCTTCTGCGGTGGCGCTGTAGAAGGTGGAGCCGTCGGGATTCTGCCACTGGAACGGGGGGCTCATCTCTCGGTCCTGAAGGGGCAGTTGAATCTTGACGTTGCCTCTCCGGGAGGAGTCGTGGGTCGCCAGGATCAGTTCCAGGGCGTTCCGGGCCGTGATCCCGTTGGAGAGGGGCTCGCGGCCTGTTTCCACCGCCTCCAGCAGGTCTTCCAGCAGGTAGACCATGGGCGCGGTATGGTGCATCATCTGGGGGAAGGGGTGTTCCAGGAGCTCCCGGAACACGCTCCCGGAGTTGGTCTTCCGGAGGCGGACTTCGGTGGTCCCGATGCTGAGCACGCCCTGGGTTCCGTTCACCTCCACCCGGTAGCCGGCGTGGCTGTCCCTGCCGTTGAAGAAGGCCCGGATTCCGTTCGGATACACGGCGTAGAGGTTGCCGCCCAGATCCCGTCCCCGCTGCGTGGGAATGGCCACCATGGATATTTCGGGATCTTCCGAGTGCCCCACGACCCACGCCGGAGGCGTGTCTCCAGCCAGGTAGTTCACCAGATCGAACCAGTGGGTTCCCGACAGGAAAAGGCGTCCGGGCCAGGTGGCGACGATGCTGAGGACCTGCCCGATGCCCCCCTCGTCCAGGAGGCGGCGGGAACGGAGGATCAGAGGGTCGCCCCTGCGGGTATGGTTGACGGCCAGGCTGGTGCCGCTCTCACGGCAGGACGCGATCATCCGGTCGGCCAGCGCCAGCGTGGTGGTGAAGGGTTTCTCGCAGAAGATGCCCTTCACGCCGTTGGCGGCGCAGTCGACGACCTGGGGAGCGTGGAAATCCGGAGGGCTGGCGATGGCGACGATCTCGGGACGCTCGGCCTCGAGCATCTCGCGGTGGTCCGAATAGAGGGCATCGACCTCCCATCGTTCCCCGAAGTCCGCCAGGCGTCCCCGGTCCGGATCCGCGCCCGCTACCAACCGGGTGCGCGGATGAGTCTTCAGGATCTCCGCGTGTCCGAAGGGAAGCAGAATTCGGCCCGGCGCGTCCAGGAGCTCGTCCATGCAGTAGCTGCCCATGGAGCCGCACCCGATGAGGGCGGCGCGATAGATCTTCCCGGGGTCGTACACCATGTTCGTCGCGCTCCCGAAGTGGAAAGGAGGAGAGTCCGTCTCAGGGCGCACCATCATATTGGATCAGGGTCGGCTGTGCGAGTCGCGCCCGCAGACTCCGGAATCGCCAGGTGCAGCCGATCCCGAATGTTGACCGGACACCGGCGGTTGGATATGTTTCGCTCAAAATCCGGCGTGAAATGCCCTGCGCGATGCTTGGGGAAAACTCGGTTGAATTGGGAGATGATACGGTGCAAATAGTGAATAAAAAAGGAAATAAAAGAATCTTGGGTCAGCAGATGTACGACCGGGCGCGGGGGCTCATCCCGGGCGCCACGCAGCTTTACGGCAAGCGCCAGGAGATGACCGCTCCGGGGCAATGGCCGGCCTATTTCACCCAGGCCCGGGGCTGTGAGACGGTGGACCCGGACGGAAATCACTACATCGACATGTCCATGTGCGGAATTGGCGCCACGCTCTTGGGCTATGCCGATCCCGACGTGACCGAGGCGGTGATCCGGCGGGTCCGCAACGGCTGCATGTCATCCCTGAATCCTCCCGACGAGGTGGAATTGGCCGAACTGATGATGGAGCTCCACCCTTGGGCTCAAATGGTCCGGTTCGGGCGCCTCGGCGGAGAGAGCATGACCATCGCGGTGCGGATCGCCCGGGCCTATACCGGGCGGGACAAGGTGGCCTTCTGCGGCTACCACGGTTGGCACGACTGGTATCTGGCCGCCAACATTCCGGTGGATCCCAGCGAGGAGACGGTGGACCGGTTGGGAGGGGGGCACCTGATGCCGGGATTGGAACCGGCCGGAGTGCCCAGCGGACTCGCCGGCACCGCCATGCCCTTCACCTACAACCGGATCGAGGAGCTCAGGGCCATCGTGGACCGGCACGGTTCGAAGCTGGCCGCCATCGTCATGGAGCCGACGCGCAACTTCGATCCCGACCCCGGTTTTCTGGAAGAGATTCGTGAATTGGCCACCCGCTGCGGTGCCTGTCTGATCATGGACGAGATCACCATCGGCTGGAGGCTGTGGTTGGGAGGCGCCCATCTCAAATATGGACTGGAGCCGGATATGGCGGTTTTCGCCAAGACCACCGGAAACGGACATCCCATCTCGGCGGTGGTGGGCCGGCGCGACATCATGCAGGCCGCCCAGAACAGCTTCATCTCCAGCGCGCTCTGGACGGAGGCGGTGGGTCCCACGGCCGCGCTGGCCACCATCCGCAAGTTCCAGCGGGTGGACGTTCGCTCACACGTGGCCCGGATCGGCGAGGCGGCGCGGCAGGGACTGAAGGAGCTGGCGGACCGTTGCGGCGTCCCCTTCGGCGCCACCGGTCATCCGGCCCTCACCTTCTACCATTTCGACCATCCTGAAGCGGCCGCTCTCCAGACCCTCTGGACCGTGCGCATGCTGGACCGCGGGTTCCTCGTGGCCGGAGGCTTTTATCCCACCCTGGCCCATGAGGAAACTCACGTGGAGCAGTTTCTGGGGGTCTGCGAGCCGGTGTTCCAGGAACTGGCCGAAGCGATTCAGAAGGGGGACATCGAGCCGCGGATCGGCGGTCCGGTGAAGCACACCGGGTTCCGGCGGCTGGTGTAGGAGGGGCGATTTCCAATCGCCCAGGAGGGGCGGCATCCTTGCCGCCCACCAGGAAGGGCGATTTCCAGTCGCCCGTTCCGCATTCCCCGACTCCGTCTATTCGTGCAGTCAGCGCATTCGCTTGCGGTTATTCCGGAGGGCGGCGGCTAGAAACCGCCGCTCCTTCCGGCGGTTGGAAACCGCCGCTCCGCTAGCCTGCCTGGATGGTCCGCTTCACCGGATCGAAGGTCATACGCCTTCCGGCCCAGTAGGCATCGTTGGACATGATGCAGGCGATGGAGTGGGCGTAGCCGTGGTCGACGGTGCAGTAGAGCCTCTTGGGATCCCGCTGGCGCACCGCATCGAGCCAATTGGCCATGTGGCTGACTTCGCCCGGCGCATCGGGTATCTCGACCATATCGCCGACCTTCCCGTCGGCCTTGACGCCTTTGCCCGTGAATCGCCAGCCCTTGGAAGGATCGGCATTGGGCTCCTCCTTGCCCTGTTTCCAGTCCATCCCGCCGGCAGGCGAGAAACTGCCCAGGGTGCCGTGGACCTGTGTCGCCTTGCCGTAACCGTTGATGAGGTTCGTGGAGTAAACGGCCAACAGTTTCTTGCCGTTCTTCTCATACTCCAGGGCCGCTTCCAAGGTGTCGGGATTCTCTCTCCAGTCGTGGTACCGGTAGATGCCGCCGTGCGCCACGGCGCTCACAGGCGTCGTCACCCCCGCCAACATGTGGGCCAGATCGATTCCGTGAGTCATCCACTGGTCGATGATGCCGCTGGAGAAGTCCTTCCAGAGGCGGAAGCAGCGGAAGATCCTGGCATCGAAGGGACGGTCGGGTTTTCCCATGAGCCAACTCTTCCAATCCACGTCGCTCTCATTGACCATGGCGCGCTGTTCGGCTCGTCCGGCCCAACGGTAGGGACTGTAGGCGTTCCACAGGATATCCACCTTGACCACGTCGCCGATGATGCCGTCGTCGATCATCTTGGCGGCCTGCCGGTACTTGGGCCAGGAGCGCCTCTGGGTCCCGATCTGAACGATGGTTCCGGCTTTCCGGACCGCGTCCAGGGCGTCGTTGGCCTCCTCCAGGACGTTGGACATGGGCTTTTCGCAGTAGGCGTCCTTGCCGGCTTCCGCGGCCGCCGTCAGGACCTGGGCGTGGGCGTGGTCGGGAGTCGCGATGATGACGGCGTCCAGATCGGCGTCGGCCAGGATCTCTTCGTGGTGACTGTACACCTTGGGAGCGTGTCCCTGGTTTTCCGTGACGAACTTGGAGGCCTTGTCTCGATGGTAGCTCCAGAGATCGGCGATCGCCGTCAGGTGAGCGTTGAAGCGATGGTTGTCGGCGAAAAAGTTCTTGAGGAGGCTCGTGCCGCGGCCGCCCGGACCCACGATTCCAACGTTGATCCGATTGTTCACGTTGCGGGCGCTGGCGATTCCCGGGAACCCGGCGACGGCCAGTCCCGCCCCCGCTCCAGCGGAGCGAGACAGAAATCGACGGCGGCTGATGGATGACTTGCTCATGGCGACTCCTTTTTTCCGGTGCATGACTCCCGGTTCGAGGGCGCTCGAAGACGGGAATGAGACGATTATGGACGCCGGCCCCTGCGGTCGACTGCCGCCATGGTAGCGGAACCCGTGTCGGAGGATCAAGGTTCCGCAACCAGCTCCCGGAAATCGCGGATCAGGGCATCCACGTCCTCGTCCCGAGTGTCCCAACTGCACATGAAGCGGGCGGCGCCGCCGGGCATGACTCCCACCGTCCAGCCCCGTTGCCTCAGGGCCGCCGCGAGGGCGGGTCGGAGCCGGACGAACACGCCGTTGGCTTCCCGGGGGCAGGAGAGGGAGATGCCCTCCAACGGTCTCAGACCCTGCTCCAGCCGGGCGGCGCAGGCATTGGCGTGCCGGGCGTTGCGGAGCCAGGCGCCGCTCTTGAGCAGGGCCGTCCAGGGCGCCGACAGGAAACGCATCTTCGAAGCGACTTGTCCCGATTGCTTCCAGCGATACTCGAAGCCGGAGGCCAGCTCCCGGTCGAAGAAGACCACGGCCTCCCCCTGGGGCAGTCCATTCTTGGTGCAGCCGAAGGAGAGGACGTCGACCCCCGCTCTCCAGGTCGTGTCGGCCGGCTCGCAACCCAGGTGGACCAGGGCGTTCGCCAGCCGGGCCCCGTCCATGTGGACTCGGAGCCCCAGCTCCCGGCAAAGGTGCGATATCTCCCGGAGTTGCTCCAGGCTGTAGACGGTTCCCGCCTCCGTGGCCTGGGTCAGGCTGACGAGCCGCGGCGCGGGATACTGGAAGTCGCGGGTTCGAGTCTCGACCGCGTTCCGGATGCCGGCGGCGTCCAGTCTTCCGTGCTCTCCGGGTAGCGGCAGCACCTTGGAGCCGCCGCTGAAGAACTCCGGACCGCCGCATTCCCCCAGGTCGAGGTGAGCCGTCTCGTGGCAGATGGCCAGCTCATAGCTGCGGCAGAGATGCGCCACCGCCAGCGAGTTGGCGGCCGAACCGGTGAAGACGAAGTAGACCTGGCAATCGGTGCCGAAAATGTCCTGAATGGCGGCGCGCGCCTCCTGAGTATGGGAGTCGAAGCCGTAGGCGGGAGCGTGTCCCCGATTGGCACGGTCCAACGCCTCCCAGGCTTCGGGGCAGATCCCCGCATTCGTGTCGCTGGCGAACCCGCGAATCCGGCTGTTCCGTATAACCATGTCTGCTCCGTGCGTATCGCCTGACGAGAGGTTTCAGCATGCTTCCTTAGGAGCCTGCGCGGCAGAAATCAATCTACTGCGAAAGCGTAGAATCGGTCCATATTCGTGCGATTTCTCGGCGAATAGAACAACTATGCACCTCAAAATCGTGAAAATCTGGCCTCGATTCTCCACTTTCTCGCTACGA
>JAJDTT010000286.1 GCA_022827025.1 Acidobacteriota bacterium | reverse complement strand
CGTCGGCCAGGAAATTCTCGAACACCGCCAGGTTGAGGGCACCGTGGTCGGGGTTGGAAGAGGGGTGGAGGATCAACCGCGTGTGTCCTGACACGCCGCCCTCAACGTGGCAGTTGACGCATTTGGCCTGCACGATGGGACTGGAAATATGGTTCAGGAAATAGTCCTGCGCCGATTCCGATTCCACCTCATCGGACTTGGCGGAATACCTCCCGGCGTCGGCCTTCAGGAAGGCCCCGCGCCAGTCGATTGCAATCGGCGGCCCGAGTCGGCCATCACTCAGGGCAGGACACATGACGGTCCCTTCTGCGCGATCCGGCGTGACGCGTACATGGTGTTCTTCATGCGCCGGTGCGCCCGGCTGCGCTGCTGTTCGTAGGCCCAGTGCCTGGACCAGGTCCGGTCTCCCCCCGCATCGGAAGACGACATTGGACCAGACCGCTGGAAACCCATGCCGATGCAGATCGTCGCCAGAATCAGCGACGCATAGATCGCTTGCCTGACAACGTTCATAGGGCTCCTGTTGCCGTTGACGTTCGATACGGAATGTTGGGAAGGTTCGTCCGATTCCGCCGTCCCGGCCGGACCGACTGCAAGGGTTCCCTAATGCACTGAACTAAGGGGATCACTTTCTCCCCTTTCCGAGGAATTGTCTTGAACGACGCATTGCAATAAATGATCTGCACGGCACTGGATGGCCGAGTGCCATTAAAGGATATCGTCAAGAAGGCAGGGATGTAAATAGAAAGAATGATATCAGTCTGATAATTTACCCTTATATGCTGATAATATTATGATTTGTTTCCCAAAGAGGATGCCGACGAGTTGTTGGCCCTGGCCGGGAGGCGACGTGAGATCGAGGGTTGGGTTGTGGATCGGAACCAACGGCAAACCGAGATCGACTGGCAGTTCAAGACGGAGGACGCACGGATCTAGCTGAAGAGCCTGTATCCACAACTTTACGCGTTACGGGGTACTAGTGTGCCGTCCCGCAAAAAGACGTCGGGGCGCCCCTTGTGGTCGCCCGCCCGGCAACGGCAGCCGAGACGTCCCGGGGGGAGCTTTGTACTGGTGGCGTGACTTGGACCGAAGAGGGCACCCACCAGGGGTGCCCCTACGGAAATTCGAAATCGAGGCTCGATCCGTTACGAACACATGTATTTGCGGGACGGCACACTAGGAGACCTCGCCCGTCAGTCGGTTGTGATCGAGGTCCAATCGCTCCAACACGTCAAGTGCGGGCTCGTCGTAATTGAACTCGTCAAGAATGCGGGCCACGTGACCTCGTCCCGCCAACGGCTCCCGTGACGCCGCGAACCATCCCACCCGATTTATTCGAAAAACGCGAAATCTTCGGTGTTGTGGAAGGCAAATTTCTGAGCTCCCAGCGAATTCTCGACTCCCAAGTACCGGCGCAGCGCCTTGTGAACATGCTTCGGGTAGATGATGGTTCCGTTGGCGTCGTCTCGCTGTAGTGTCCGCGGGTTGATCTTGTGGGCGAAGTGCAGGGCGTCGGTCTCACCGACAACCTGGTTGGTCCAGGGTTGGTTCTTCTCCATCACGATAACGCTGCCGATGGGCCAGTGGTCCTTGCCCTCATCGACGTTGTAGTGGTTGGTGCGGCCGAAGTCCGACCCCATCACCACCACCAAGCGGTCCGCCACTCCGTGTGTCTCCGCATACTCCCAAAGAAAGTCGACGGAATCGGTCAAGTTTCCCAACAGCAAATTGTGATCCGGATCGTGCCTGGCGTGCGTGTCGAAACCACCTAGGTGCAAATCCGCACTGACGGCGACTCTCGCCTTGAACGCCAGGATCGCGAGCTGCGCTTGCTGCCGCAGTTCGCTCCTATAGGTGTTTACTGAGCCTTGGAACTCCTCCTTTTCCTCCAATTCGTCCTCCGGCGGAATGAGGGCGGCATACGCTTTGATTCCTTCGGTTACCTCAGACGAGAGGGCCGCTCGATACAGTCGACGATTGCGCGCAGCTCGGGGCAGAAGATAGGGCTCCGCCGCCAGCCGTACAACATTAGACTCTCGGAACCTCTTCAAAGTTTCCCAATTGGATTTGGGGAAATAGCGGCGGACGGGACGCACGGATGGGTCTTGTTTTTCGAGTTCCGGGGTCGCGATATTGCGAATCGAATGCGTCCTCACGCGAGTGAATGGAATCAGGCTGGCGGTGGCGGAAAAACCCCCGAAGTTCAAATAGGAGAGTGGGAGGCGCGGACCGTGATGGGCCGCCAGCAGCGCGGTCATGCTCGGATACCCTTCAGAAACCCGACCACTCCAGTTGTGGACGACCCCTGCCGAGTGGGAATTCGTCTGGGCGTCGACGCCGTTGATCACCAGCATCCGCTGGAAGTACTTCTCAAAGAACTCGGCATTGTTCCCGAAATCGGCGTAGAAGAGATTGCCCGCCTGCTGGATCTCCCCGTTCTCGGCCCAGTGGTTGATGATCCTCTCACCGGGCGTGTTCGTCTTCGGGTCACAGAAGCTGGTCGGATCCCAACCCCCGTCCGCCTGCACGAAAACGAACAGCTTGCCATCGTATCCAGCGGCGTTCACGAACGGCAGTTGGAATCCCGATACCGCACCGACAGTGGGGGCCAACAGGCCCTTGACAAAGGCTCTCCTTTTCAGCTTCATTCCCTCTCCTTCAGAGAAAGAGATAACGATAATCCGTCAAGAAATACGACACGACCACAATCCACGCGCCAACCACTGGATGGTCGCTGTCCCAGTCGAACTCATCCCGTATCTCGTCCACTCGATCCCAATCGAAGCCATAGCCGCCCCCCTGAACCCGCAGGAGATCGTCATTGTCTGCGATCCCTTCGAAGTAGAGGTGGTCTCCGCCGATATTGCATTTTCGGTCCCACCAATCGACCTCCCCTCCGGCGACGCGATGTTCCCAGATTTCCACGAACAGTTGGAACGCCGCGTCCACGTCGGGTGAGTCGGCGGTCACCGTCACTCCGAGAAGTGTTTCGTGCAGTTCGACCAGCTTGTTCCGAATCGCCCTTGCTCCCTGCGAGGTCTCGGCATCCGATTCGACCATCATCTCCAGCTTGGCGTCTTCTTCACCAGCAATAGCCGGCTTCTGAAACGCAACGACCTCGATTAAGTATTCCCCGTTTTCGGGAATTGACACAGGCACATCCAACCACCCGTACCGGCGACAAAAGTTCAGCTCGTACCCGTCGAGTCGCCCCCTCGCGCCATCGTAGTAGGGCCAACCGGAACATATGTTCAGGCTATCGTTATCGGCGGTTTCAACGGGATCCAAGGATTCGAGCTTGACCCGCTCAACGACTTGGCCAGCCTGATTGCGGACGATCACTTCATCCAGAATCAAGTTTCGGGTCACCCGCGTTTCGGGATTCCAATAATTGTTCGGATACCTGAGGCGCACGTTCTTGTCGCCGGCGATCATGAACCCAGACCATGAATTCGTCTCCCGCTCCGTCCAGGAATCGGCCTCGATGACAGCCGAGCCGGAGAATTCTGAAACCGGCGTCACATGCCTGTCGATCCCGCCGAAAAGCCTCCTCTTCTCATCCGGCCAGAGGAAGAACTCGCGTTCCACGATGGGGCAACTGGATTCGAAGGCGTGGCTCTGGGCGACTGCCGCCATCAATGCCGTTATGTCGTCTGCCCGTTCTGTGATGCCGTCCGAGTCGATGCCGCCGTACAGCAACCGGTAGTCGTTGTGGATCAGCTGGCCATCGCCGACGAAGTTTGCACCACGCCAATCATTGACTCGAATGGATCTTCCCCAACGGTAGCCGGTGATCGCCTCAGTCTTCCAGGCCAACTCTTCCGGTGTAAGAAGCCTTTCGCTCCCGGCATTATGCAGAGCTGCTGCCCGCACCGGATCCTCGTCCAAGATCGATTCTGCACGGAACCAGGGCGAGAGCGTGATCTCCACCAGAAGATCTTTCAGATTGTAGGCTGGCCCGCCGGCGATGCCCGTCCGGAATCCCTCGGCGAGTCGCTCCACCTCTGCGGTCTGGGCGTTGGAGGCGAGCAGTATCGCTTCGAAGTCGGCGTCGTTCTCGTCCTCAGGAGGTTCCGCCACCTCGATGCCCAGGATCGCCGGCCACCAGAACTTCACCGTCGCTTCGGCAAACCGTTCGTCCGCGACGATCTGCTCGACCAACCATTGCAGACTGTTTTCCGCGTTGGGCGCAATCTGGCCGTCGAAGCCCGGCTCGCGCATGTCCCGGTACCAAGTATCGCCGTACTGGTAGGGCGTATAAGCACCGTCCGGGGGTTCTTTGTAAAAATCATCCAGCGAGTCCAGTCCTCCCCATTCGTCCCGGTAGTACCCTTCTTCCCCATAGTTCTGAAAGGTGCCGGCTACCGGATCCATGACGCGATGACAGACCGTGCAGGCCGGGTTCTTCAAGGTGGGGTTGTCAGTATCGGCGAGTGCAATGGAGTTGGTGGTCCGTGATGCTGATTTCTCGATATCCAGTCCCAGGAAGTGGTAGTACGTCCAGCGCGCACGGGCACGGTTGCGGTTGGTGGGAGTTGTGGGGTATCGGCGAAGGAACACGGTCGTATTGAGAATCCCTGCGTGAGGGTAATCCGTGTTCAGATTTCCAGGATCGACGACACGAGTTCCGAAGTCGACGTGGTCCTCTCTAACCATGGACCCATCTTCCCGGTAATAGCTGATGACTTCCGACGGTCGGAACTCCAGCGGGTCTTCGGTGTCGTCGAATTGTGTGGCGGCGCCGTAGGCCTCAGCTGCCATCGGGTTCGCCATGATGTAGTCGGCGGTCAGAATTTCCGTGTAGGGAAGATCATTCTCCGCCACATGCGCGATCAATTCCAGAGGCGCCCGCCTTAGGCCGGTGTCAAGTCTTTCGCTCCAATTCTGAAACTCCAGATCGTCCCATGGGTTACTGTACCCTCTCTCAATCGAAGTCTTTCTCGCCTCGTATACCAGATTGGAGTAGTCGACGAAACGGCCATTAGCCTCTTGGAGCAGCGCTCCCTCTCGGTCCGTCAACAATCGATCATTGCTGGCCCGAATCAGAAATTTGTGAAATCCCTCCCCCGTCATCAGTTCCCGGATCGCCGTCCGCAGATCTTCCTCCGTGCCGTTGTCCACGGCTTCCCGTTCCTCCCGGGTTGGGACCTTTCCACCGAAGATCAACGCCGCCCGGCGTAGCGTCTTCCCCGGCGACGCCATCGTCACGGTGTCGAACAGCGTCTCCGGCGACAGGCCGGAACCAGTATCGTCCCCATGGCCCAGAAGGCCCAAGAAGTGCTCCATGTTGGCGAAGTCGTCCGATCCCGCCGCTACCTGGACGCCGCCCCCGTGGCCCACGCCCTGGATCTTGTTCAGGATCAGATCGCCGCCGTCCTCCACGTCAGCCAGGAAATTCTCGAACACTGCCAAGTTGAGGGCGCCGTGGTCGGGGTTGGAAAAGGGGTGGAGGATCAACCGCGTGTGTCCGGACACGCCGCCCTCAACGTGGCAGTTGACGCATTTGGCCTGCACGATGGGACCGGAAATGTGGTTCAGGAAAAAGTCCTGCGCCGATTCCGATTCCACCTCATCGGACTTGGCGGAATACCTCCCGACATCGGCCTTCAGGAAGGCCCCGCGCCAGTCCATTGAAATCGACGGCCCGAGTCGGCCATCGCTCAGCACGGGACA
>JAJDTT010000052.1 GCA_022827025.1 Acidobacteriota bacterium | reverse complement strand
TTTTTTTCATAGATATAGAGAAGACTGTCCGTATGACCTAACGAGGCTGCGGCAGGGGTTGGATCGTGTGGCTGTCGAGGCCCAGGATTTCGTACATTCGCCGCTGTTGGGCCGTCATCTGCGAGAGCGTCGTCCTGAGTTCGGGCTCGCCGCCCTCCTCCCGGGCGGGATAGAGCACGTCGACCTCGCGGATCCCCGCGAGCGCGTCCAGCAGTGCGGGGATCGAGCCGGACACCCCGTGGCGGCTCAGTTCCCGCTGCAGCAGGCCGCACAGCATCAGCGCCAGCACACAGCAGAACACGTGCACCGCGATCTTCTGGTCCGTCCAGTGGTATTGCGGCCGGATCGCGATGCAGTCGCTGTCCTTCATCTGCCGGAAAGCGCTCTCGACCAGATGCTGGGCCCGGTAGCCCCGTACCAGCTCGGCGTCGCTCCAGTCCGCCTGGTCGGTGAACAGCAGGGACTTGCCCAGCAGCGTGCTCTGTAGCTTCTCCCAGGCGGGCCGCTGGAAGCGGTAATTCACCCGGGGCAGGCCGTCCTCCTCACGCACCTGGACGTGGAACAGGTCCCGCATGTGCCGGGCCCGCAGCCAGCCGTCGACCTTCTTTTGCGTGGCGCCCACGCCCGGCTTGCGCCCCCCACGGATCTTGCCGTCGCGCCAGCGGCGCAGCTGTTGCTGCAGCTTACGCAGGTGCTGGCGCCGCTTCTCGATCTCGCGCAGCAGCGTCCGGCACTGGGCATCGAACAGCGCCCGGTTCCAGATCACCAGCACCGTGCGCTCCACGCCGAACACCTCGTAGTCGGTGCGATAGACGCGCACGCCGGTCAACCCGTCGGTCTCCAGCGAGCGCATCCGGTCCGCCGACACGGCCAGCAGGTCCGGGTGCTGGGTCGGCACCAGCGAGCCGATGAAGTGGAACGGGCTGCGCTCGACCCACTTCAGGTTCTCGCGCGAGTTGTTGCCCTTGTCGAAGACCAGGGTGAGCGTCTCGGCGCCGTCGGCGATCTCGCGGCAGCGCCGGGCCAGGTCGTCGGCAAGGCTCTGGAACAGCGGTGCGTCGGGACGGTTGCCGGGATAGGTGCGATGCAGCAGGGGCAGGCGGAAGTCGGTCGTGACCAGTAGCGCCACGCCGATGATGCGCAATGACCTGCGTTCCTCCTTGCTGTGGCCGCGTTGGGCCAGCTCGGAGTGATCGTTGAAGGAATCGATGTAGGTGAAGAAGTTGGTGGCGTCAAACAGCACTTGACGAAGGTCGAGGCCGAACTCTCGGGTCATGGCGGCCACGATGTCCCGTTCCATGGTGAGGATCGCGGAGACGGGGATGCGGTGCATGTGATCCCAGAAGCGCTGGCTGGTGAGCTGGCGGGAGCGCAGGGGGAGCAGGCGGGCGAGGGCGGTGGAGTCGAACCAGCGGGCGAGGCTGGCCTTGGAGCCGGGGGCGAGGCAGCGGTTGAGGACGGCGGCGAGCAGGTAGTGACCGACGGAGGGGCCGGAGCCGCGCTTGGGGACCTGGCGGTCGATGTGCTCGACGAGCCGCAGGCGGCGGGCAAGGGTGAGCAGGGCGGTGGAGGCGCCGAACTCGCGCACGACGGCCTCCCGAGGCTGGGCGGGGACGGGCCCGGCCTGGAGCTTCTCGAGGATCTTGTCGGCACGGCCGAGATAGGTCTGGGAGACGATCTTGGGCTTGCCGTCGACGCGCTTGCAGACGCGGGCGTAGTAATAGGGGTGGCCGCGGATGATCTTCTTGACGAGGCTGGCCATATAATTAGGACATACAATAGAGAATGGAGAGACTGTATGTCAAGTCTCACCACCTGAAATTAAAGATTATTCCGACTCAATCAGATCGATACTTCCAGGACAGACTTGTCCAAGCTCAACGAATGTTAGGTCATACATAAACGACGGTCATGCCCGCGGGAGGATCGGCCGGATAGGGTCGATAAACTCTTCCCTATCAGTAACTTGAAGATGAACAATCGGTCAGCTCACGCACTGGGGCAGTGCCATGCTGACGCGAACACGGTAAACTCGGGCTAGCGGCTTGTACGTCGCCCCTATCCAGTCTAGACGCGAGCCATCTTCGAGAAGAACCGGAAGCGAAGAGGTGGCCATAGGATTCAGCCTTTTTTCTCAGAGGTTTGGATGCGACGACGCACGATGTCGACCTCGACCGCATTGGGGTCCTCGATGGCGTCGCGATCGACTAGCCGAATGTCAAAATCTTGATCTCCCTCGGGAAGACGAGCCTCGAAGCCATCGGGACCCGGTTTAATGATCTTTCCACCATTGTGAATCTCCCGGATGTGCAGCCACTTGGGCGGAACCGGCTGGTCACAAGTCTCATCTGATCCCGACGGGACCCGGACGCGGGCCGCTAGGTAGCTGCGGCCATCCTGGTCATTGTTGCCTGGACGCCAACTAACGAGTAGCCGCGTCATTTTTCCGTTATTCCCTGGGACGGCGCGAAGTGACACACGACCCCCTACGCGCTTCCCCGGTTTGGGTCTTGCACCCCGATTACGCCTCTTGCGCCTGCGCCGCCGCCGCCTTTCAGGTGGATCGATGGGGTCATCATAGACATTTGTAGGAGTGTTGGTCGTGTTCGTCTCGTCGCCCTCGCCGGAAGCGCTTGGACGCGGCTCGTAGCGAGGTGCGACCTCGGCCTCTTCGTCCCTTCCATCTTGAATCATTGCAAACCCCGGTGGCACGTACTCTTCCGAATGCTCAACCCTGCCCGCTTGGTCCCGGAACTCATCGGCTATATTGCGCAGCATGGACAGGAGTTGATTGCTAGCTGTCGCGTTCGCCAACCGCCGGCGCTTCAAGCCACGATGCTCGGGCCCTTCAGCACCACGTACGAGGTCGCATAGCTGCCCGGACTCAATCACCACCACTGCGTCGAAAGGGTTATATCCGTTGAAGAACGTTGGTTGGAGTGCATCGGCAGAGTTAGTGATCCACATTCCGTTGCGAAACAGTTGTACTCTGGATGTGACGCTGCGGCCGTCGTTCGTCAGCAGCCGAAAGTGGGCTTTTGCACCTGACTCAAGACTGAGGGGCCTACCGTGCTCCAGCGTCTCCCAGGCGCGATAGGCTTGCTCACCGGACAGATACCCACCCCCCTGTTCCGCTCGTTTGCGATTCTTGCTGGGAGCCAAAATGGTGCCCAGCTCCGGGCGGTTCACCACGATGGTCGTCTGAGACCGCTCGTCGGTTACTTTGACCACCATTCGGCCTTGCCAGATCGCTACGAGGAAGTTCTTTGCGGCTACTCGGGCGATGGCCATTGCGGGTTTAGTGGTGCCTCGAAAGTCGTTGAAGCCTGTCACGCATATCACGCTGCCTGTGCTGGGTAGCGGGTCCAACTCCCTGAGTAGCATCGGAGGAACTTGGATTGGGCATGGAGTGGCATCGAAAAGATTTGGACTGTCAATCCAATAACCATGACCGCCAAGCCCCTTTTTGCTGCCCACCTGCCGTGAAGCCAGTATCGCGTGGGCACTGGAAACATCACAGATGGCACTGCCATCCGCTTGGCTTCGTCCTGCGTAAAGCACATACCGCAGATTGGAAGCCGCAAATGCCGTGAGGTGGCCGATCCCAAATGCCCCTGCTCCGGCATGACTCTTGTCTGTATCTCCCTCTGTCAGAAGACGTTTCATCCGATCGTGGTTTAAACCGATGCCATTGTCGCGACAGTACAGTACCGTTGTCAGTTCAGAGTCTAACTCGGCTCTGATCTGTTTGATGACGCTGACCTCGGCGTGCCCCTGCTTGCCCTGTTCTCTTTGTCTGACCGCGTTCTCGAAGTGCTCCCGATACGCAGTTATGCCAGGGATCTCGACGAGTGGCACGCGCCGAATCGTGAAACAGACTTCGACGCAATTGCAATCAGCTGCGTCCGCAGCGTCGAGGCAGTTCTGTACCATCTCGCGGATCACGGGCTCAGGGTTCCCTTGCCACTTGGTTGTGGCAAGTGTGGAGAATCCTTGAGGCTGTCCGGTCTGCGGGAAGATTAAGTCAGCATCCATTCAACTGAACTCCTTTTCCAACTGAACTCCTTTTCGATCAGTCCGTGCAGTCGCAGGCGGGAGTCCCACAAGCGTAACGTCGCGCACTCGCATCGTTTCCTCCAGCTGAAATCTCTGAGAAGGCGGGGCCGCGGATCCCGAAAAAGCCGAACCGAGTGGTTCCGCCTCCATTTCGGGCCGGTACGTCGCGCCTGTACCGTCGTTCCATGTTTACCCACCATCCCACGTCGGAAGGGGCGCCACTGACCCTCAGACGGTCAGGTTGGTTGGCCGCATAACCGAGGGCTTTCGTTCCCTTCATAAAGCAAAAGACGCAATTCCCCGCATGCTCGGGGATCTTGAGGTCGAAAGGACGGCTTTGCCAGAACCGGCGGACGGCATTGGCGTCATATCCCCAATCCGCTAGCGGGAAACAAGGTCGCTCGCCGGGCGGCTGATTACGAACTGCGCACGCCCACCCGCTCGCGCCTTCCGCGAACATGGACCGTTGCATCACGCGGTTGATGCGGTTTGCCTCATCTGCGCGCAAACCCAGAATGGTGATGTGCAACTTTGCATCTGGACCCCACATCGAGACCGGGCCGCAGCCACTGGGAGAGACGTTAAGGGGGGCGTCGGTGTAGTCGCACCAGCGTTGCGCAGGGCGCGCTGATGGTTGCTGTATCATGTAGGCAACGCGCCTCAGAAACGCTTCGGATTCCGCCTTCCCCCCGGCACGTCGGTATTTTGCGAGAGCCCTCCTTGGCGTGACGTACGATCGGTTCGCGTAATGTCCTGCGTGAGCCGGCCCCTGAGTACACCCAAGCCATTCGGCTAGCAATTGGTGGGACGGTTGAAGCTTGAGTTTGGCCGTACACGATCGCGTGTGGGGGTTCGGCAGCATTCCCTGAAAGGACAGCATCTCCTCGAACACTTCCCCGTGGGAGCGGTAGCCGAGCGGATCCTCTTCAAATGGCTCGGCCCGCACGAGCCGATAGGATGGACGGCGGACGTAGTATCCTCCAGAAGCGTCTTCGACAGTGCAGAATTCGAACCAAAAGACGGGGAGGCCGAAGTCATTCTCCAGTCGCCGCTTACATTCGCGTGCGAACATGTATGTGCCAGGATGCTCGGCCGACGTGTTGGCGAATAGGATCACATCGCCACGGTCTGCCTCAAGAAGGCCCTGTTCCGCGAGCAGAAAGGCCAGTGCAGCTGAAGATCGTCCTCCAGAGAACTTGACGATGTGTGGTAGCCCCCGATGTTCTTCCGCCCTGGACCGGATGGTCGCGAAGTCCTCCGGCGGCAAATGCGCCACACCGGACGGGAGAGATGACGATGGGACGTGCAGCAATTTGGTCGTTAACAACCCGCACAAAATGCCCACAAATTTAATCCATGTCAAGACTATCTTGCGGAAACATGGCTACCCCGTGGATAAACAAGGAATAGCGGCGCTGACCGTGATGGTACAGGCTGAGGTGCTGACCGCCCAGTGGGCTGTCTGACAGCCTGAGGCCAGCAGCGACATATGAAGATTGGGGGCAACTCAGAAGGCAAATGAACTAAATCATTTTGTAAATTGTCATTTTAAGTCGCCGTTTGGTTCCCATCGTCTCCCTAATCCATTCAAACCCCACAGATTGCTTTACGGAGTTCCCTGTAGTTCCGCATACCACCAGCCTGTGTTCTCCGGTCGTTCCCAATGTCGGGGACAACACTCCGATCATCCGTGTGGTTTCCGTTTGAACCGCCTAAGTGAGCCAAATCAGGCGAAGAAATCACATTTCCTAGCAGCCGTCGTAAATTGGGAGCCTCAAAATGAAGGAAACCGGCGGCATTCCGATTTTGGTGATGGTGTCGGCCTACCTGTCCCTGGAAGCTCAGCATCGGACAAGAACCCAATTTTCGGTTTTCGCTATACGTCGGCCTCAAACGCCGCCGATAACGAGGCCTGATCGGAAGGAACCATGGTATCTGCGCGGTTGGCCCTGTTTCTCGTCACCACGTTTCTACTGCTCCTGCAGCCGGTCTTCGGGGAAGAACGCAAGGTCTACTTGCGAGGTCTGGCGGGTTACACGCTCAGTCTGGAAGACACCCCTCCCCATACCTGGGTGGGAAGCGGTGCTGTTACGGCCGCCGCAAACCGTCGTTTTAGGCGCAGTGCCCGCCGGAGCGGCGTGTGGCTCGACGCCTAGGCCATCAGGTTCCGGTCGGTGTGGTAGCCGGGGTCTACAGTAGACGAAGGTTACGGTTTCGGGTCCGATGGATATGGGGAGCTTCAGGGCAAAGTAGCGGACGCAGAACGCCTTGTTACTGGTGTAGTAACGGTGGGGGACGGCCTGACGGGGAATCCGCAAGTCATCGAAAACGGCGACTTTTTCCTGTTCCGAGGTGAGCCACGGCTGCTCGGGATGTTCCAGGAGGTAATCGAGCGACAGCCGCCGCCGTATTAGGACGGGAGCGGAAGCGGTGCGGCGGTAATCCTCGTGCTCGATGCCGAGAGCTCGGTAGATACCTTTACCGGAGATCCGGCAGGGAGAGGCGGCTGGGAGACCGCCGAGTTGCTCTTCGACGGCTTGGCGGCGATCTTGCAAGCAGCGGACGAACTGGCAGGCGCGGTTGGGCCGCGCGTGCAAGTAGGTGCAGAACTGGGAGTCTGTGAACAGCCCGCTATGCCGGCAGACCACGGCGATCCGCTCGGCCTCGCGGCCCGTCCAGACAAAGGGTTTGAGTTGAAACTCGCGGTGTGGTTGTTCCGGGATCATCGACTGCCCACCTCCCTTGGCGAAATCGGCAAAGTCGGCTGTGGCAACGTTTCGCCCAGGGTGTAGAGTAGGAGAACAAACGCGAGTGTTCGCCGAGTCGCTACGGCATCCCCGGTTCTGACTTCGGTCCCGGCCCGGGCGGCCAGTGCCAACGACCGGATCCGCTTCGCGGTCATCGGCTGCGGAGGCTAGGGTCGGCGCTCCCACATCGGGGCGCCAACCAAAAGGGGACAGTCCCATTCTCGCTCCGCATCGATCACTCGGTCGTTACCCTCGAAGATCGTCACCCACGCGGCTTCGAACTCTTGTACAGCGCCTCCGATCGGCGCTTCAACCCCTCGCCGACAGCGGTGAAACCGGCACGCATGAAACCGCCAAAACAAAGCATCACCAGCGGCGCAATCACGCCGGTCAATCGGTCCGCGTTGTGGTAAACGCAGCTCGTCTCGCTGATGGGTTCCAGATGCTGTTCCCGCACTGCGGCCAGGAGCCAGCGCGCCCCGAATGCCTTGCCCCAAGCAATGAGCCGGGGTGCTTCGAACGCGGAGACGGTCTCGGTGATTCGCATCTTCGCCGGCCCCATCCTGACCAGCAGGTGAGCGGGCGAACCGACCCTGAAATCTGTCCGTGCCTGCGGCGTGAACGGATTCCACTCACCGTATCTCTCAACGTCCGTCAGAACCTCCCAGACCAAACCAGCCGGTGCGTCGATCCGGATGGGTTCAGTCCGTACCTGCAGGTCGTTCATGCTCAGCACCGCCAGTTGTCACGAGTCTTCTGAACAGGGCTTGGGGACGCTTCGGGAGCTGGGTGTAGCAGGTGTTTGTGAGAAGTACGAAGGAGGAACTGAGACATTGGGGGAAAACCTGACAGATTGAGATGGCCACAACGGTCGCCAGCCTTGCGGAGAAGACGACGCTCCCAAGAGCAGGTGGCTCGATCAAGCCGCCACAAAGCGTTTCACTGCGATCTCTTCGGCGCGGCTGCGAGCCTGCCAGAGATCGTAGGCCATCTGCATCCCCAGCCAAGTTTCCGGCGTCGATCCGAAGGCTTTCGAAAGCCGTATCGCCATCTCTACGGAGATCCCCGTTCGCCCATTCACCAACTCTGAAAGCGCCTGCCGGGTGACACCCAAACCCTTGGCGGCCCGGGTCACGGTCAAACCCAAAGGCTCGAGGCACTGCCGTATTATACGCTCGGTTCATCCACTCAAGTGGGTCGTCGTGCGGGAATCGCTCACGCAGCCTCATAGACCACCCGTCCCTCGCGTAAGGCCTCCCGAATCACCATGCCGTAGCTGTCACGGTAGCGCTCCAGGTCGTCGGGGGATGCCACGATAGCGTCGACTGCCGCCCCGACGCCGCGCAGGTTCAGATAGATGTCACCCATGAGATCCAAGGCGTCGACCCCAGCCCGGACCACCAGCAGATCGAGATCGCTGTGCGGCCCCATTCGCCCTCGCGCCGCAGACCCGAACAGAATGATCTTCTCCGGTTGCGCCACCTGCACAACGCGTCGAATCACCTCGTCCAGCACCGCCTGATCTATTGTTCCGCTCATCTCAGTCTCCAGTCAGCGCGTCCTAGGAGTCTGCGCGGTAGAAATGATCGTAGCGAGAAAGTGGTGAATCGAGGCCAGATTTTCACGATTTAGAGGCGCATAGTTGTTCTATTCGCTGAGAAATCGCATGAATATGGACCGATTATACGCTTTCGCAGCAGATCAATTTCTGCCGCGCAGGCTCCTAGCCCGAGTTTACCGTGTTGAGCCACAGAATACAGATAAGTTCTGTTTTTTCATAGACATAGAGAAGACTGTCCGTATGACCTAACGAGGCTGCGGCAGGGGTTGGATCGTGTGGCTGTCGAGGCCCAGGATTTCGTACATTCGCCGCTGTTCGGCCGTCATCTGCGAGAGCGTCGTCCTGAGTTCGGGCTCGCCGCCCTCCTCCCGGGCGGGATAAAGCACGTCGACCTCGCGGATCCCCGCGAGCGCGTCGAGCAGTGCGGGAATGGAGTCCTTCAGACCGGGATGGGGACAGTCCCGTTCTCGGCCACAAGATCGTCCTCGAGCCGGTCGATCCTGACTTCCAGCCCATCGAACTGATGGCTGACGACGAAGATTCGGTAGCCGTCGTGGCGGAACTTGTCGAAGTCATCGGCTCCAGCGTGACGGGATAGTAGGGGCGCCCCTTGTGGGCGCCCTCTTCGATCCGAACCCGACCAAGACCCGGGCCACCGCCGGGGCATGGCGTGCGGATAACATCTCGGAGTGTCCGAAATCGGACAGTCTGTCCCGATTTCGGGAGAACCATAGGGTTATCAGCAGACAAGGTCCAATTGTCAGGCTGAAATCATTTCTTCCATATACATTCCCACCTTCTTGACGATATCCTTTGCCGACATCGGGTCATCCAGTGCCATGAAGATCACCTTTTGCAATGCGTCGTCCAAGACAGTTCTACGGGAAATCGGTTCAACTGCAGAAAGCGATCCCTCGCAATCCCCATTATCGTTCTCTACTCAACGCCCCTGATCCCCTGGTTTTCGTTGGCCCGTACGAATATTGGATCTCGTTTGAGATGGTAGAGACCATACGACGCAACCGGGCGATTCATCTGGAAAGCAATTATCCGCAATTGGAGAGATAACTCTCGTCCCAGCAAGCATCGCTGTCCATGAAGAAAATCTGGGGACCTTTGGCGGCATTGTTGTGGTTCCTGGTCGTCTCGGGAGCACCGAGGTCGCCTCAATCGTTGGAAAATCCTCCTCCGTTATCCGACAACCCCATCCCACTCCAGGCGGAGGATCCGGAGGGGAAGGCGACCCTGTACTTCCCAGACTACGTGGATGGGGGCGGGTGGTCGGTGCAGTTGGTGCTCAGCAACGTCGATCCGGACGCTACGGCCGGCGTCCGGATTGAAGTCTATGATCCGGTCGGCCAGCCGGTCCTGGATCTGTTCGATTCTGCCTTGAAGTTGGAGATTCCGGCGCTGGGCAGTCGAGTCTTGAACAGTGCCGGCTCAGGGACTATCCGGCGGGGATGGATCCAGGTCCAGACCAAGGCGGCCGTGGTGAGTGGATTGTTGACCTACCGGCACGCCCAATCGGGAATCGAAGTCGGCGTCAAACCGGTGGAGTTGGCGAGTCGATTCGCTCTGTTCGTGGAGGAATCGCCGACGGTCGGCGCCGGCGTCGCGGTTTTCAAGCCGGAGGCCTCGCCCAGCATCGAGTTGCGGGTCCGCGACGAGGAGGGAGCCGACCCCTTGGAGGGCAGGTTCGTCTCCCGGGGAGATTTCCACCAGGCGGCGCTCACGCTCCCGGAATGGTTCGCCGCGGAAAGAATCGATACGGGGTTCCTGAGGGGCTTTCGCGGCCTGTTGTTCCTGGAGACCGAGGACGACTCTCCGTTCGCCCCGCTCGGCTTGCGGTTCGGGAAGGGGACGCCTTCGCTCTCGGCGGTGCCGGCGATCCGGAATCCAAGCCAGGACCCGCAAGCGATGCCCCTGTACTTTCCCGACTACGTGGACGGCGGCGGGTGGTCGGTGCAGCTGGCGCTCAGCAACATGGATGCGGTCGAAACGGCGGAGGTCGAAGTGGAAGCCTACGACCAGGCTGGCCGACCGGTCCCGGATCTGTTCGGATCGGACTCCAGGTTCAAGATCCCGTCCCTGGGCAGTCGAGTCTTGAAGAGCACCGGCAGGGGGGAAATACAGCGTGGCTGGATCCGGATCCGGACCGAGGCGGCCCCGGTCAGTGGATTATTGACCTATCGGCATGCACAGTCGGGGGTCGAGGTCAGTGTCGAGCCGGTCCAGTTGGGGCATGAATTCGCTCTGTTCGTCGAGGAATCAGGGACGATTGGGGCGGGTCTGGCCATCTTCAAGCCGGACATGTCGTCCCGGATCAAACTGAGGCTCCGCGACGAGGGAGGAAACGACCCGTTGGACGGAGTGTACGTTCCGCGGAAAGATTTCCACCAGGCAGCGCTCACGCTCCCGGAATGGTTCGACGTCCCCGGAGTGGACGCGGGATTTCTGAGGGAGTTCCGAGGTCTCCTGTTCCTGCGGACCGAGGATGAATCTGGATTCGCGCCAGTGGGGCTGAGGTTCGGGAAGAAGACATCTTCATTGTCGGCAGTGCCCGTGATTCGGATCACTGAGGGTAGCGGAATCGATGGGAGGCCGCCTCCACCTCCGACGGTGACGCTGTCGATTTCTTCGAAGTCGATCGATCAGGGCCAGAGCGTCACCTTGAGTTGGATGTCCACGAATGCGGAGAGCGCCGAGATCGAACCCGGCCTCGGAGTGGTGCCGACCTCCGGCTCACAGACAGTGTCGCCGAACTTCACCACGACCTACCGCATCACGGTGACGGCAGCGGACGGACAGACGGCCACGGCGTCGGTCACGGTGACGGTGGCGGGTGCGGCTCCCGCCTACGTGGTCGTGACGCCGTCGGAGGTGATCCTTCCGGTGGGAGACACCGTACGGCTGATGGCGGAGGTGTGGGACGCGAACGGCGCACCGGTCAAGGATTCCGTAGTGGCCTGGTCGTCCAGCGACGAGGCGGTCGCGGTGGTGAGCCCGTCCGGGCTGGTCCGGGGGGCGTCGTCGGGCGCGGCGACCTTCACCGCAACAACGGAGGAAGTGTCGGGCCATGCCCGTGTCACCGTGGTGGAGCGGTCCGATCGGGGTGCGCTGGTCAGCCTTTACCGTTCCACTGGAGGAACGGAGTGGGTCAACAGTACCAACTGGCTGACCGACGCTCCGCTCGGGGACTGGTACGGAGTCACTGTCGACCAAACGGGACGAGTTGTCCGCCTGGAGCTGGACGCCAACAACCTGGCGGGGCCGATTCCGCCCCAGATCGCACACCTGACCAGACTCCGGCGCCTGACTTTGGAAGCCAATTCCCTCAATGGCCGCATTCCGCCGGAAATCGGCAGACTGTCCCTTCTGGACTTCCTCCTCCTCAGCCGAAATATTCTCAGCGGCGAGATCCCGCCGGAAATCGGCGAGCTGACCGCCATGGTCACGATGGGCATGAGCGAAAACCGGCTGAACGGCCGCATCCCGCCGGAGATCGGCAGATTGACGAGGCTGTCCTGGCTGGACCTCGGTTACAACGACCTCACGGGCGAGATTCCGGCGACGCTCGCAATCTCCGGGCTCCAGACGCTCATTGTCGCGGGCAACCACCTCCGAGGCCCGGTGCCGAGCGATTTTCTCCGTTCGGGTCTCAACTGGCTCGAGATGAGCATGCCCCGACACCGGAACCTGTATCTGTGCCTGCCCGGCACCGCCGCTTTCGTGGCGTGGGCGGAGCGGTCGGTGGACCACGATCCGCAGTATTGCAACGATTCCGACAGGGCCGCTCTGGCAGCGCTGCACCAGGCGGCCGGAGGGGCGGGCTGGACGAACTCGGGCCGCTGGCTGGCGGACCCCGCAGTGGGTGAATGGTTTGGAGTCGAGAGCGATTCGCTCGGAAGGGTCGTGGCGCTTGATCTGACGAACAATGGATTGTCCGGCGAGCTCCCGGCCCGGCTGGGCCACCTGACGGCCCTGACGGAGCTGAAGATTGGGAACAATACCCTCTCGGGACGGCTCCCCACATCGCTGACGGCCCTCTCTCTCCGGGAACTGCGCTATTCCGGCACCGGCTTGTGCGCCCCTGTCGATGGGTCTTTCCGCGCATGGCTGAACACCATCTCGGAACACGAGGGAACGGGGGCGGAATGCGCCCCCCTCTCCGACCGGGACATCCTCACAGTCCTGTACCGGGCGACCGGCGGCCCGAACTGGAGGAGGCGCGACAACTGGATGACCAACGCTCCGCTCGAGGAGTGGTACGGGGTCGATGTCGATGCCGAAGGGCGCGTCATGTCACTGAATCTCCCGGGCAACAACTTGAAGGGGATCATTCCTCCGGAATTGGGCCAACTTGCGCGTCTGGAAGACCTTCGACTCTTCGAAAACCCCCTTAAGGGGCCGATCCCGCCCGAGCTCGGCAGCCTGTCCAACCTCAGGAAGCTCTACTTGATGTTCACTCAACTGACGGGCGCGATTCCGCCGGAACTCGGCAATCTCCGGGCCTTGGAGGAACTGTGGCTGGAGAGAATCCCGCTGACAGGACCGATTCCTTCTGAACTGGGCCGGCTCTCGGAGCTCCGGTTCCTGGCTGCAAGCGAAAGCAACCTGAGCGGCCCCATTCCTCCGGAACTGGGCCGGCTCGCCAACCTCGAGAAGTTGTACCTGTTCGGCAACCGGCTTGCAGGCTCCATCCCACAGGCGTTCGGCGGCCTCACCAGGCTCAATACTCTGGCGTTGGCGGAGAACGACCTCGTGGGCTCCATTCCGCCGGAACTCGGCAACCTCGACCGCTTGGAGTACGCCTGGCTGAACGGCAACAAGCTGACGGGTCCTGTCCCGATGGAACTCGGGGGGCTGGCGTCCGCCACGGTCCTCACGCTCGCGAACAATGATTTGAACGGAGGTCTGCCCGCTACGTTCGGTCGTCTCTCGAGGCTGGAGTTCCTGATGCTGTCGAACAACCCGGGGATGTCCGGTGTCCTGCCGGGAAGCCTGACCGCCCTGGACGAGCTCGATACCTTCCACGCGGGCGGCACGGACCTGTGCGCGTTCGCCCATCCGGATTTCCAGGCTTGGCTGACGACCGTGACGGACAGGCGGGTGTCGCGCTGTTCCACGCTCAAGCGATCGAAAGCCTACCTGATTCAGGCCGCGCAGTCGGCGGACTTTCCGGTGCCGCTGGTCGCGGACGAGCCGGCGCTGCTTCGGGTATTCGTGACGGTCCCGGCGGTGACCCGCGCGAGGATCCCAACCGTGCGGGCGAGGTTCTACCACGGCGGCGCGGAGGCGTACGTCACGGAAATCCCAGGTGGATCGTCAACCATCCCGGTCGAAATCGAGGAAGGCCGGCTGTCGAAGTCGGCGAACGCCACAATCCCGGCGAGCGTGATTCAACCGGGCCTGGAGATGGTGATCGAAATCGACCCCCACAACACGCTGCCCCCCGAACTGGGCGTGCAGAGGCGCATTCCGGAAACCGGCCGGGCCGCGGTGGAGGTGGTTCGGGTGCCCGCGTTGCGGCTCACCTGGATCCCTATGATCTCGTCTGAGCAGCCCGATTCCTCAATCTTGACGACGACCCGAGGCTTGACGGCGGAGAGCTCCCTTTTCCGGGAGACTCGCACACTACTGCCGATTGGGGAGTTCGAGTTGGCGGTCCATGACGTCGTATGGACCACGACGCGCGACACTGATGAGTTGCTTGGGCAAGTGGAGGCCATTCGGGTGATGGAGGGTGGCCGGGGCTACTACATGGGCTCCATGGCGAACCTCACGGGCGCGGTGGGCGTAGCATACACTCCCGGGCGGTCGAGCGCCGTCGCGCCCGACGGCGGGACGATCGCGCACGAACTGGGCCACAATCTGAGCCTTCTGCACGCGCCTTGCGGCAACCCCGGCGGCCTGGACCCGTATTTCCCCACCGCCAACGCATCAATCGGCATTTGGGGATACGATGACCGCAGTGGCAGGCTGATTCCGGCATCCCACAAGGACCTGATGTCCTATTGCGATCCCCTGTGGATCAGCGACTACAGCTTCGCCAAGGCGCTTTTCTACCGCGTGAGCACGGCCGCCAGCGGCGGAATGTCGTCCCTGGTCGCCGCACCGGCCAGGTCGCTCCTGTTGTGGGGCGGCGTAGACGCCAGGGGGGAGCCATTTTTGGAGCCGGCTTTCGTGGTGGGGTCTCCACCGTCGCTGCCGGGGGCCGCGGGCGAGTACGAGATCGTGGGACGTACCGCTGAGGGAGACGAGTTGTTCTCACTTTCCTTCCAGATGCCGGAGGTGGCTGATGGAGACGGAAGATCCTCCTTCGCCTACGTCCTGCCCGCGCAACCCGAATGGGCTGATCAGTTGGCCGGCATCACCCTGTCCGGACCCGGTGGCACGGTGACGCTGGATCAGGACACCAACCGACCGGTCACGATCCTGCGCAATTCACGGACGGGGCAGATTCGAGCCATCCTGCGCGGCGCGGAGGCCGCCGTCCAAAACGTGGACGCCACAGCGTCGGCGTTGTTTTCGGACCCGGGGATGGAGAGGTTGACCAGCCGCGGTGTCCCGGACTATGAAGACTGGACGCGGTAGAAGAGGCTGTTCGTCGATCCGCTCCGGGTTTCGGTCCCGGGCGGCTCGTGCGGCAAGAGGAGGCACCATGACAAACAGTGAAGTCAATCGGCGGGAATTCTTGAGGGGCTCCGGGGCTGCGGCCGCTGTCGCTGCGGCATCCCCGGTTCTGACTTCGGTCCCGGCCCGGGCGGCCGGCGCCAACGACCGGATCCGCTTCGCGGTCATCGGCTGCGGAGGCCAGGGCCGGCGCTCCCACATCGGACGGTTCCCCCAAGGGGTCAATACCGAGATCGCCTACGTGTGCGATCCGGACGAGAACCGGCGCGCCCAGGCCTCCGGCGAGGCCGGCGGCGCCCGGCCCGTCGACGACCTGCGAAAGATTCTCGAGGACACGTCCGTCGACGCGGTGACTATTGCGACCCCCGACCACTGGCACACCCCGGCCGCGATCCTGGCGCTGGATGCCGGCAAGCACGTCTACCTGGAGAAACCCTGCTCCCACAATTTCCGGGAAGGCCGCCTCCTGGTCGAAGCCGCACGGCGGTCCGGCCGCGTCCTCCAGCACGGGACCCAGGCCCGCAGCAGCCGGGGGTTCGTGGAAGCGGTCCAGATGCTGCACGAGGGCGTCATCGGAGACGTGCTCGTGGCCAGGGCCTGGAACGTGCAGAAGCGGCGCAACATCGGACGCGAGCGGCCCGGTTCGCCGCCCGACGGCTTCGACTACGACCTCTGGCTGGGGCCGGCTCCCAGGGTCCCGTTCCAGAAGAACCGGCACCATTATTCCTGGCACTGGTGGTACGACTTCGGCACCGGCGATCTGGGAAACGACGGCGTCCACGAGTTCGACATGGCCCGCTGGGGCCTGGGACTGGACTCGCATCCCACCCAGGTGGCCGTGGCCGGCGGCAAGTTCTTCTTCGACGACGACCAGGAGTTCCCCGACACGGTCACCGCGACCTTCGACTATCCGGGCGGGGGAAGCGTCGGCGACCGCAGGCAGTTGGTCTTCGAGATGAGGATCTGGTCCGCCAACCATCCCTACGACGTGGACGGCGGTGTCGAGTTCCTGGGGACCGGGGGGAAGATGATCTTCAGCCGGCGGGGGCGGTTCCAACTTTGGGACGAGGAGAACAGGCGTCTCGAAAAACAGCCCAGTGTGGTTCCGAGAATGGACATGACGAGCAACTTCCTCACCTGGGTGAAAGCGATTCGAGGCCAGGCCGGCCTCACGGCCGATGCCGAGACGGCGCACCTGTCCACCTCACTGTGTCACCTGGCCAACATCGGCGTGAGGGTGGGCCGGTCGTTTCACTTCGATCCGGCGGCGGAGCGGATCTCAGGCGATGAAGAAGCGGACGCCCTGCTCGCCCGCAGCTACCGGAAGGGCCACTGGGCGATTCCCCGAGGGGTCTGAGCCGCGTCACGGCCGGTTCAGGGCGATGGCCTCGATGAACGCCGTCTCTTCCCGGGAGAGCCGCAGCGACCGGACCGCCAGGTCCTCCACCATGTGGTCCCGGTTGCTGGTTCCCGTGAGGGGCTGCATCCCCACCTCCAGGGCGAACCGGAAGACCACCTGAGCCGGGCCGACCCCCAGGCGGCCGGCGATCTCCCGGATCCGGGGATGGAACAGGAACTGGCGATTCGCTGTCAGGAGCGAGAATCCCTGGTAGACAATCCCGTGGGCGCGGCAGATCTCCCGGACCCTGTAGTCCCAGCCCAGTACGGCGAAACACCGGTTCTGCACCACCATGGGCTTGACGTCCGCTCGCCGGCAGAGCTCGTCGAGCTGTTCCGCGCTGACGTTGCTGACCCCGATCACCCGGGTTCCGCCCGACTTGTAGATCCCTTCGATGGCCGCCCAGACCTCCCAGTCCTCCGCCCCCAGTCCCATCCGCGAGTAGGGGCCGTGCAGGACGTACGAATCCAGGTATTCGGTGTGCAGATGCTGGAGAGAACTCTGGAAGGACTGCCCCACCTGGGTGGTGATGTCCGCGGACGCATCGTAGGGGGTGCGATGGTCCTGGCCTCCGGCGGATGTGAACTTGGTCTGCAGAAAGAGCGATTCCCGCTCGATTCCCTGGCGGCTCAGGTCGAGCAGGGCGTCGCCCACCCGGGCTTCGTCGTAGTGGATGATCTGGTTGGCGGTGTCGATGGCGGTAAATCCGCTGGAGACGGCCAGCTTGACCAGGCGGGTCGTCTCCTCCTTCTTCCAGGCGGTCCCGTACATGAACTCGGGCATGGAAACGCCGTTGTAAGTCCGGTGGCTCCCCATGTTCAGGCCTCGCCGCGGTGGTTGCGGTAATACTCCAGGCTGATTTTCGCCTCCTGGCCGGTGAATCCCTCGTACGGCGGCAACAGCCGAATGGGAAAGGTGGGGTCCGTCAGCCAGACCAGCAGCTTGTCGTAGGCTCCGTCGATCATGGGCCGCTTCAGGTGCCCGAAGAGGCCTTCCCCGTGGCGCCTGAATTTCTCGGCGATCTCCAGCGCCCGGACCAGGTCTCCGTTCCGGCCGGCTCCGAAGTACTCGCGGGTCAGACGGGGGAACGCCCCGTGCATGCTGCAGAGAAGGGAGCACTCTCCGTACTGGCAAGCGTAGGCGAAGCAGGTTTCGAGCATGAAATGCTGCATCTCGGGCGCCTGGATCATCCAGTCGCGGACCCGGTTCATGTCGGCGGAGCTCTGTTTGCTGGCCACCAGGTTGGGGACCTCGTCCAGGATCCTCCGGTAGTCGCCGCCGGTCAGGATGCGCTTGGTCCGCGCCAGGTTGTAGTGCAGGAACTCCGAGTCGGGAAACCGGCCGCAGACGGTCTTGAAGAACCCCATCATCTCGGCGTCGCCGAGCGCTCCCCAAGACGGCAGGGAGATCTGGAAAGACCGAATTCCCCGGCCGTGGGCGTACTCGAGCCGCTCCACGATCTGGTCCATGGACAGGGAGATGACGCCCACCTGGGCCTCGATGCCGGAGCCGGACATCTCCTCCACGAACACGTCCACCACCTCCCGGAAGCGCGCGTCCGACATGGCATAGCCTTCTCCTGCCGTCCCCATGATGTAGAGCCGATTGGCTCCCAGCGTCTGCAGCCGCCGGATCAATCCCCGGAAATGATCCCGGTCCAGAGAAAAGTCGGGGTTCCAGGGGATGTCCACGGCGCCCAGCATTCCGGGGCCGGTTCGCTTGTGAAGTCCCGAAGTCCGGCTCATGACGTCGATCTCCGCATTCCGCTCCCGAGGATACGTTCGGGGGGAAGACAAACCAAGCGGCGTCAGTCGGCCGCCGCGGCGAAGCGGTAGGAGAAGAGGCTGGTGGCGTTGTCCGACTGGATCTGAAGCCGGACCTTCTTGCCGGCAAAGGGGGCGAGATCCTTCCGGCCGGGGCCCCAGGTGACGGGAAAGTCGGTCTCGTCCGCCTTTTCCAGGCCGTTGCACTCCTCGAAGGAATAGCCGGGCGCCACCGCTCCGTCGTGAATGACCCGGATCCGGACACTGCCGAAGAATGAGTAGGCGTTGAGGAACAGTTGGGGACCGGTCACCGTCACCGCTTCGGTCATGACGTCGCCGCCGCGGATCCCGCTGCGCAGCGCCACGAAACCGTCCTTGCGCAGGGTGAGGACGCCGATGAAGCTCTTCCACATTCCGGAGGTGCCATGGGCCTGGGGCCGCCCCGAATACCAGATGTAGAGCAGGTTCCCCTTCAGGACCGGCGGATTTCCGGAAGGCGTGGCCCAAGCTCCGTCCCAGCTTCCGGGAGCGCCCACCGGCAGGAACTCCTGGCGCCGCCCGACCCGCCGCCAGTGGGCCAGGTCGCGAGCGCTGGCCAGTTGTGTCGGCCCCAGCTCGGTGGAGGAGTGGAGCATGCCGATGAACCCGATGTACTGGTTCCCGTAGGCGAAGGGGGTCATGACGTACATCTGGTCCCGGGGGTGGTCCAGATCGTCCGGCTTGAGGATCGTCTTCAGCGGGGTCCAGTGGACAAAGTCCTTGCTGGTGGAGAGGGCGATGACGCGGCGGTACCCTTTCCACTCCACGACGAAGTGATCCATGATGGTCCCGAACCGCCGGCTCGTGGCCAGGTAGCGCCGGCTCAGGGGATCGTAGACCATCGCTCCGGCGTCGCCGCTCCGGGGGACCAGGATCTCCTCTCCCGGGGTCCAACGGATCCCGTCGGGAGAAAATGCGGCGTACATTCCGTGCCGGTCCCTGATGGCCTGCAGCAAGTCCTTCCGCGCCCGGTTCTTCTGTTCCCGGTTCATTCCCGGGCGCACCAGGTCCGACTCGGCGCCGGTGGGCCGTTGCTGATACATGCCCATCTTGTAACGCCGCGCCGGGTCCGGCTCGTCGGGATCCTTGACCACGCCCCAGGGATCGAGGCCCCACGAGACCGGCACTTCGGCCGTGGGGTAAACGACGTTGTTGGCGGTCGAGCCGTCCACCGGCACCAGGCCCAGGTTGGGTTTCTCCCAGGCGATCCCGTCTTTGGAAGTGGCGTAGCAGATGAGGTATCCGCGCCCCAGGCGGCGGTACATGGGGGTGTTGGCGGAGAAGTACCACATCTTGAAGAGGCCCTCCTCCCGGTCGTAGAGGACCGACCCCCAGAGCTGCACCGCGTGCCCCTCCCAGGGGCGGTCGGGCGCCAACACCGGATCGCGCCGGATCCGGGTCGGATTTTGGACCACCCGGCTGAATCCGGGCCGATCCTGCACCTCTTCGTCGTCCAGGAAGAGATGCAGCCCCGGGTCGTGGAGTTCCCGCCCTCCCTTGATCCTCTCGGCGTGGGACGACGCCCCGGCCTTTGCCGGTGCGGTAATGCCGATGAGAAGAACGATTGCGACACCACTGCCGATCAAGCCAAAAATTTTGTTCCGCATGAGTTCCTCAACAGTACGGGTCCCCGTTCAGCAGGTTGGGACCGACGAAAATGCCGGAAAAGGTTAACATGGCGGCGGGTAGGGGTGCCCTCCCAGGTCCCAAGCCCGACCTGGACGACAAGCCGTCGGGGCACCCCGTGTGGGCACCCTCTTGGGTCCCGGCGCGACGTGGACGACAAGACGTCGGGGCAGCCCTTGTGGGCATCCTCTTGGGTCCCGGCGCGACGTGGATGACAAGACGTAGGGGCGCCCCTTGTGGGTGCCCTCTTCGGTCCGCAGCGAAGCAAGATGAGCCAGACGAAGTATCGGCGCCCGGAAAGCCGCCGCTTGCCGCCGCTCCACGTCGCCACGCCCGGCGCCCGGAAGGACGCCGATCCCGGTCGGCGACTGGAAAGTCGCCGCTCCGAGGGGCGCCCGGAAGGACGCCGGTCCCAGTCGGCGACTGGAAAGTCGCCGCTCCGCTGGAAAGTCGCCGCTCCGCAGAGAGATTGAGGTTCCGGCTACGCCGGGTCAGGAATTTGTGATATTGGAAATCTTACGATTTGGAGGCGCAATGAGAACTCGGCCGGCTTACAAGCGATGGAAGAATCTTGGTGTGGTTTCGCTGATCCTGCTCGGCGGGGCCGCAGCCTGCACCCGGGAAGAGGTGGGAACCATGGAACAACCGGAGAGCGGAGGGGATCTGCTCGTCTTTTTCGGCACCTACACCAGGACCGGCAGCGAAGGGATCTACACCTACCGGATGGATCCCGAATCGGGGGCCCTGGAACGGCTGTCGGTGGTCTCGGGTATTGAAAATCCCTCATTCCTGGCGCTCCACCCCAGCGGCCGCTATCTCTACGCCGTCGGCGAGATCGCCGAGTTCGAGGGCCAAAATACGGGGACCGTCTCGGCCTATTCCATCGATTCTGCGAGTGGCCAGCTCTCCTTCTTGAACCTCCAGCCTTCGGCCGGCGCCGTGCCGTGCCACCTCGTGGTGGACCAGGCGGGCCGCAACTTGTTGCTGGCCACCTACACGGGCGGAACCGTCGCCTCCTTCCCCATCGATGCGGAAGGCCGCCTGGGTCCCGCTACCTCGGTCATCCAGCATGAAGGTTCCAGCGTGGACCCCGTGCGGCAGACGGGTCCCCGTGCCCACAGCATCAACCTGGACCCGCATGACCGGTTCGCCGTGGCGGCCGACCTGGGCACGGACGAGGTCGTGGTCTATCGCTTCGACACCGCGACGGGTGTCCTGGAGCCCAATTCGCCGCCGTCGGTTTCGGTCGCCCCCGGAGCGGGTCCGCGCCATTTCGCCTTTCATCCCAGCGGTCGGTTCGGCTACGTTATCAACGAGATGGGCTCCACCGTGACCGCCTTCCGTTACGACGGCGATAAGGGGACGCTGGATCCGATTCAGACCATCACCACGCTTCCCGAAGATTTCGAGGGCGTCACCCACACCGCCGAGGTCCGCGTCCACCCTTCGGGCCGTTTTCTCTACGGCTCGAACCGGGGCCACGACAGCATCGCGGTCTTCTCCATCGACCCGGAGACGGGCCGGTTGACGGCCCGGGGACAGGAGTCGACCCGGGGGAAAACGCCCCGGAACTTCGAGATCGATCCCACCGGGACCTGGCTGCTGGCGGCCAACCAGGAGTCGGACAGCGTGGTGGTCTTCCGGATCGACCCGGAGACCGGGGCGCTCGAGGCCGGCGGTCAGACGGCGGACGTTCCCATGCCGGTCTGCATCCGCATGCTGGCGCGCTGAACAAGCCCGTGCAGACCAGACGGATTCCTGACCAGTTGGTGGATCGGCCGGCCGGGGAAGCGGGCGATCCGGGCTACGACACTCTGGCTCCGGACGGGTCCCGGATCCGGCTGCTTCCGGCGCTGGAGGGTGGAAGCATGGTCCATTGCAGCCTCGCCTCGAACCAGGTTTCGATCCCGGTGCGGCACCGGACCGTGGAGGAGATCTGGTACTTCCTGCGGGGAACCGGAGAACTGTGGCGCAAGCCTGCCGAGGCCGCCTCGGGGGCGGTGGTGGCGGTGGGTCCGGGGACGGCGGTGGACATCCCCCTGGGCACTCATTTTCAATTCCGCAACACGGGCGCCGGCCCCTTGGAGATCGTCATCGTCACCATGCCTCCCTGGCCGGGAGAGGACGAGGCGGTTCCGGTTCCCGGATTCTGGGAAACTTGACGCTCCGGCGCGAACGCGGCCTGCCGGGTCCGGCCGGCGCTCAACTCCAGGTTTCGCGGAGGATCCGGACCCAGTTGCCTCCCATGATGGAGGTCACGTCCTCCAGGCTGTAGCCGCGCTTTTCCAGGAGGGCGGGAATCTTCCGCAGATCCGCGATGGTGTGGAGATCGTGGGGGCACTGCTCCCTCCCGTATCCCCCGTCCAGGTCCGATCCGATGGCGGCGTGGCGGGCGTCGCCGGTCAATTGGCAGATGTGATCCAGGTGGTCGGTCACGGTCTCCAGGCTGATGAAGCTGTTGTCCTGGTCCTCGCCGCTCCAGCCCGGCGAGAGCATCCATGCGTCGAGGGCCACTCCGATGACGCCCCCGCGGCTCACCAGGGCCCGGATCTGCTTGTCGTTCAGTTGGCGGTCTCCCGGGCAGAGCGCCTGGCAGCAGTTGTGGGTGGCGATGGCCCGGCCGCCGAACTGGTCCAGGGCTTCCCAGAAGGCCTGCTCCGCCAGGTGGCTCACGTCCAGGATCATTCCGGCCTCCTCCAGGCCCTGAAGCAGCGCAGGCGCTCGCGGAGTCAGTCCGCCCGGGGCGCCCGTGCCGTGGGAATAGGTGCTCACGCCGTAGTGGCAGAGGCTGACCACGCGGAGTCCCTGGTCCCACCACTCGGGAACCTGTTCCGGGCTCACGATGGGGTCGGATCCTTCCATGCTCAGCACGTATCCCAGAGGCGCGAAGGAGGGGTTGCGGTCCCATTCCTCCAGGTGCGACTCGAGTTCCGAGGCGTTGCGGACCTGGCGCAGGACTCCCTTGGATTCCATGATCCGGTAGTAGGCCAACTCCCCCCGGGCCTTGGCGTAGGCGATGTCCTGGTTCCGGACCCCGGCGAACCGCCGGCCCAGGGAGGCGATCCGGCAGTGGACCGTGGCGAAGAAGAGGCCGATCCGTCCCTGGCGCAGCTCTCCGAAGCTCACGACCCCCGCGCCCCGGCCCTTCTGTCCCATGCCGGCCTCCGATTCCCGTATGGCGTGGATGGGTTGGGTCAGGTCCCGGTTCCACTCCACGGCGTTGAAGGCCAGGTCCAGGTGAGAATCGACGGTCAGCATGGTTGGTGATCCCTTCTCCAATGGGGTTCGGCCCGTTTCAGATCTCTCGTCCCGTCATTGCGGCGGAGGCGCCAGGGTCTCGCGAAATTCGAACTCGTCCTGGCAGCACCAGCAGGGTCCGTACGCGTAGGCGGTGATGTGGCAGACCTCGCACCGGTAGTAGACATGGTGGAGGCGTCCGTCGACGATGGATTTGACCCGGATGATCTCCAATCGATCCGACGGGTCCAGGCGTCCGGTGACCTGGAGTTCCCGCCTGCGGACCCGGGGATCGTCAAACATGGTGACCTTGGGATCATCGGGAAGGAACCGGTACAGGCGTCCGGTCTCATCCAGCAGCGCGCGAACCGGAGCCTCGGACGGACACTCGATGGGTTCTTGCGATTCGCCGCCGGCGTCCACGCAGACCACCCGTCCCCGGACCTGCACCTCCTCGGGTTGAGCTCCCAGGGAAGGAAGAAAGAAAAGGAGGCCCAAGGCAATCGTGGTCAAGTCCGACATCGTCTCGATTCCAAAGAAGCTCGCCGCCAGCCGCCGGTAGTCTAGCAGCCCCCACGGAAACTCGCCCCGTCCTGGCCGGAGCCCCGCCGGCAGGAAGGATGCGCCCGGCGAAGGGATCCCCCTTCTTCTTCTTAGTAACTTCACCTCCTCGATGACCGTAGGGGCACTGCGGGTGCCCTCCGGCGTCGCATCGTTCCCCGGCACCCGGTCCGGTCGGGACCGGGTCGTTCGTCAGACCGCAACGCGGACAGGCGCCGCCGCCGAC
>JAJDTT010000202.1 GCA_022827025.1 Acidobacteriota bacterium | reverse complement strand
AGGGGCGACATCCTTGTCGCCCGCACGGGAGTGCCCGCTTTCAGACCGACCGGGACCCATGGCCAGGAACAACAGGATGCGGAAGCGGGGGTAGGAAAACCCCCGCTCCTGGCGTCTCGGGATCTCGCCGGCCCATGGCCGGTGGGGGAGCTTTTCTCTGACGGGAGATTTCCGTGTCCTTCCTGATGAACTGTCCCAATTGCGGACCTCGTTCCGCCTACGAGTTCCACTGCGCGGGGGAATACCAGAAGCGGCCCGCGCAAGGGGCGCCGGAGCGGGATTGGGCCCGCTACCGCTATTTCCGAAAGAACCATCCGGGGGAGGAACTGGAGTGGTGGCTCCACTCCAAGGGTTGCCGCTGCTGGTTTCTGGCCAGGCGCGTCGTCGCCTCCAATCAAGTGGTCTGCAGCTTCTGGCCCCATGAGCTGGGAGAGCCGGGGACCGGACCCGGCGGAAGTTGAAGTCCTCCATGCAACGACTGGACCCGAAACCGGGAGAACTCCTGGACCGCAGCCGCCGGGTCTCCTTCCGCTTCGACGGCAAGACCTGCGAAGCCCATCCCGGCGACACGGTGGCCTCGGCCCTGCTGGCCGCCGGGGTGAGCATCTTCTCCCGCAGCTTCAAGTACCACCGGCCTCGCGGGCTGCTCTGCGTCTCGGGCAACTGTCCCAACTGCCTCATGAACGTCAACGGGACGCCCAACGTGCGTACCTGCATGCAACCGGTCCAGGACGGGGACGAGGTCAAGTCCCAGCACTGCTGGCCGTCGCCGCGCTGGGACCTGCTCTCCCTGATCGAGCGGTTGGACGCTCTGATGCCGGTGGGCTTCTACTACAAGACCCTGATCCGTCCGCGCCTCATGTGGCGGCTGGCAGAACCGGTCATCCGGCGCCTCGCCGGCCTGGGGAGCCTCAAGCACTCCAACGGGAAGCCTCCCCATTACGAGCACCAGCATCAGCACACCGAGGTCGCCGTGGCGGGAGGCGGAGCCACGGGGATGGCGGCGGCTCTGGCCGCTGCCGAAGCCGGCGCCCAGGTGGTCCTGGTGGAGAGTGAATCGGAACTGGGCGGACGACTCCGGTCCCAGTCCGGTCCGGTCGTCGATCCGGACACCGGGGCCGCCGTACCGGGATTCGAGCTGGCGCGCGGTTGGGCCCGCAAGGTCCTGGATCACCCCGGCATCCGGGTCCTGACCGGCTCATTGGCTTTCGGCGCGTACGAGGGACGGCTCCTGAGCATTGCTCGAGGTAACCGCCTCATCCATCTCCGGTACGACCAACTGGTGGCGGCGACGGGCAACCACGAATACCCCCTCCTGTTTGCCGGCAACGACCAGCCGGGCGTGATGCTGGGCTCCGGGGTTCGGAAGCTCCTGAACCTGTACCGGGTCCGGCCCGGGACCCGCGCCGCCGTCGTGGTTGCGGACGACGAAGGGCTGGAACTGGCGCTGGAACTCCACGACGCGGGGGTCGAGCTGTCGGTGGTGGTGGACCGGCGCTCCGATCCGTCCGCAAGCCCCGCCGCCGGCCGCCTCGCCGATCTCGGCGTGCATCATCTCCGCGCATCCCATCCGGTCGCGGCCCAGGGAAGGCGACGAGTCGAGGCCCTGAGAGTGGCCACCGGCCCGGCTGAGGGTGTTTCGAACCGGCAGCGGGTGGCCACCTACAGTTGCGACTTGGTCTGCCTCTGCTCTCCCTGGTCGCCGGCCATCGAGCTCCCGCGCCAAGAGGGGGGCAAGGCCAGATTCGACGACTGCACGAACCAGCACGTCTGCGCGTCCCTGCCGGCGCACGTCCACGCGGCGGGCCACCTGGAAGGGACACGGGACCTGGTTTCCCTACTCCGCCAGGGCCGGACCGCCGGGCTGAGGGCCGCAGCGGCTGTCCGTCCGCTGGGCGGGGATGCGGCCCGTCGACTGGAGCGGCTCGACCGGATGGACCGGCAACTGCGGGAGGAGGCGCGGTCCGGGAAAGCCCGGGAGGAGATCCCCTTCCCCCGCCCGAGTCCGGGAGGCGAAAAGGCGTTCGTCTGCCTCTGCGAGGACGTGACGGACAAGGACGTGGCCAACGCGGTCCAGGAGGGGTTCCGCGAAATGGAGCTCCTCAAGCGCTACACCACGGCCACCATGGGCCCCTGTCAGGGAAAGATGTGCCAGATGCTGCTGGCCGGCGCCTGCGCCCGGGAGACCGGCCGCACCCTGCACGAGACCGGAAGGACCACCTCGCGTCCCCCGGTCGCCCCCGTCTCCCTGGGAGTCCTCGCCGGTCCCCACCACCACCCGGTCAAGTTGACGCCGCTTCACGAGCGCCACGAAGCGGCCGGCGCGAAACAGATGGCCATGGGGGAGTGGATGCGCCCCTTCAGCTACGGGAAACCGGAGGAGGAATGGCGGGCGGTCCGTGAGCGGGTGGGGGTCATCGACGTGAGCACCCTGGGGAAACTGGAGGTTCAGGGCCGCGACGCGGGCAAGCTGCTGGACCTGGTCTACACCCACCACTTCTCCAACCTGAAGCCGGGGCGGATCCGCTACGGCGTCCTCTGCGGCGAGGACGGCATCATCCTGGACGACGGCACCGTCAGCCGGCTGGCGGACGACCACTTCTACATCACCACCACCACGGGCAACATCTCCTTCGTGGAGCAGTGGATGGACTGGTGGGCGGTGGTGTCCGGCTTCTGCGCCCACGTCACCGAAATCACGGCAAACTTTGCCGCCGTCAATCTGGCCGGCCCCAGGGCCCGGACGGTCCTCTCCCGGTTGACCGGCCTGGATCTCTCCAACGAGTCGTTCCGCTACATGCGCTGCCGCACGGCGACGGTGGCCGGCGTGCCGGCGCGGCTGCTGAGGATCGGGTTCGTGGGCGAGACCGGCTGGGAGATTCACGTCCCCGCTTCTTACGGGGCGTATCTCTGGGACACGCTGCTGGAAGCGGGAGCCGATCAGGGAATCGTCCCCTTCGGCGTCGAGGCCCAGAGGATCCTGCGGCTGGAGAAGAAGCACTTCATCGTGGGTCAGGATACGGACGCCCTGAGCAATCCCATCGAGTCGAACATGGGCTGGGTGTTGAAAATGGACAAACCGGACTTCATCGGCCGGCAGGCTCTCCGGAAGGCCCGGAAGGAGGGCGCGCACAACCGCCTGGTCGGTTTCGTGACCTCCCGGCGGGTCCAGGAGGGGACCGCCGTGGTCCGGGATCGGCAGCCGGTGGGGCGGGTGACCAGCGCCCGCTGGATCCCCCACCAGGACCGCTGCATCGGATTGGCCTGGGTCCCGGACGAGGATTCGGCCGACGGGTCGCCGATCCTGATCAGTCACGAGGGCTCGCTGCTCCCGGGCCGGGTGCACGCCGCGCCCTTCTACGATCCGAAAGGCGCCAGGTTGAGAAGTTGACCATGCCCGACGCTTGGAACCCACTCCGCCGATCACCCCTGCACGCCCGCTTGCGGGAGGCCGGGGCCGTCTTCGAAACCGAGTCCGGTTGGGCCCGGGCCCGCCATTTCGGGGATCCGGAAGCGGAGTTTCGGGCCGGCAGCACGGGTGTCGCCCTCTCGGACCTGAGCGGGACCGGCAAGTGGCAGGCCAAGGGCCGGCACCTGGAACGCGATCTCGATCCCGGCGTTTCCGGGGAGGTCCCGGCTCCTGGCCGCGTGGCCGGGACACGGACCGGTTGCCTGTGCCGGATCACGCCCGGAGAGGCCTTGTTCCTCTTCCAGGACGGCCGGCCGGAACATCATCCAGGGTCCGGCGGGGAAGACGACGGTTGCCTCCACCTGCTGGAACGAACCGACGGACTCGCCCTGATGGCGCTGTGGGGTCCCGAGTCCCGGCGGGTCCTGGCCAGGCTCACCACCCTCGACCTGAGAGAGGCGGCCCGCCCCCACGGGACCTGCGCCGCGGCGCCCATGGCGGGGGTCCGGGTCCTTCTGGTCCGCTGGGACCGGGGCGGGTTGCCCAACTACCCGATCCTGGTGAGCGCCGAGTACGGCGCCTATCTCTGGGACATGGTCCTGGATGCGGGGCGGGAATACGGCCTCCGGCCCTGCGGCCTGGACGCCTGGAAGCGACTGGAGGAGTAGCGAGTGTCACGCCTGTTCCGCTTCGATCCCATGTGGGAGAGCCACCCGCTCCGCGACCGCTACGACGTGGTGGTGATCGGCGCCGGCGTCCATGGACTGGCCACCGCCTACTACCTGGCCCGCCGCGGGATCACCGACGTCGCCGTCCTGGAGAAGGGCTACCTGGGTTCCGGAAACAGCGGGCGAAACACCGCCATCCTCCGGGCCAACTACCGGACCCCGGAGGCCATTCCCTTCTACGCCGAGAGCCTGGCCCTCTACGAGGAACTCTCCGACGACCTGGACTACAACCTGTTGTTCTCGCAGCAGGGCCACCTGACCCTGGCCCACACCGAGGCCTCCATCAACGGCCTCCGGGTGCGGGCCGAAGCCAACCGCGTCATGGGGGTCAGGAGTCGGATCATCGGCCCGGCCGAGATCGGGCGCATGGTCCCGGCCCTCGACACCTCTTCCGCTCCCCGGTACCCGATCATGGCCGCCCTGTATCACGCTCCGGGCGGAATCATCCGCCATGACGCCGTGGTCTGGGGTTACGCCCACCAGGCCAGCCAACTCGGCGTCGAGGTCCATGCCCATACCGAGGTCCTGGACCTGGGCCTCCAGGCGGGCCGGATCGCCACCGTCCACACCAACCGGGGGACGATCAAAACCGGCGCCGTGGTCAACGCCACTTCCGGCTGGTGCTCCCTGATCGCGGCCATGGCCGGCGTGGAGCTCCCCATCGTCAGCCACCCGCTTCAGGCCTGCGTCACCGAGCCCATGGAGCCCCTGCTGGACAAGGTCATCGTTTCGGCCAACCTCCACGTCTACGTGAACCAGACCCCGCGGGGAGAGTTCGTGATCGGGGCCGAGATCGACCCCTATCCCTCCTACCACCTGGGTTCCACCCTGCCCACGCTCAAATCCATGGCGTTCCACGCCCTGGAGTTGTTTCCGGATCTGCACCAGGTCAAGGTCCTGCGCCAGTGGGGCGGGATCTGCGACATGACGCCCGACTACAGCCCCATCATCGACGAGCATCCGGAGGTCGGGGGATTCTTCATGGACGTGGGGTGGGGCACCTACGGGTTCAAGGCGGGTCCGGCCGGTGGCAAGTGCCTGGCGGAGTTGATCGCCACCGGAAGGACGCCCGAGTTGATCCGGCCTTTCCGCCTGACCCGCTTTCACGAAAACCGGCTGGTCGGAGAGAAGGCCTCCGCCGCCGTCTCGCACTAGCACATTCGACGGCGGCCACAAGGGCCGCCCCCATGCCCTATTTTGCGTCTTCGTGGCATGACCCCGATCGCGAAAGACGAGAAAAGACTTCATGTTTTCCTCGTCCGGAGCGTTTTGGTGGACTGGCCGGCCAGCTATTCGACATTTCTTGAATTTGAGAAGTAGAATCAAGGAAAGGACGCAGATGACTGTGGATACGCTCACCATGACCCGTCAACTGGTCGCTGCCGGCTTTGATCGGCAGCGTGCAGAGGCTGTAGCAGACGCGCTCCAAGCGGCCAACCGGGATCTGGTCACCAAGGACGATCTCGATCGCGCGGTCGCGCCTCTTGCCACCCGCGCCAGTCTCTACCGCGCGCTCTGGCTCCAGACCGGAGCCATCGTGGCCACGGTCGCAGGAATCCTGGCTATCGCGGCGAGACTCCCATAGCCCGCATTTCTCACCGGGGGCGTGTGAAGTATCCATACTGCAAGTGAAGGAGCGGCGGCGTCCCCGGCGCCGTCTTACGACCTCGCATTCGAGAAAGACCGAGCGGCCGCATCGTCTCGACCCGCCTGTGTTCGTCCTTACCCCCACAGCGCGAAAACGAGCGAAAGGACCGGACTCCCTTCGAAGAAAAGAACCAGGACGTCCAGCCGCCGAGCTTCGATTTCACCCAACGCTCGAAAGAGGGCGCCGAGGACGACGCCGCTCCGCGCAAAACACGCCCCTCCGCTTGAAACCGGAGTCCCCGGAAGCGTACTCTCCGCACTGCGCGGGGGGCCTGCGGGGCAGATTCGCAGACCGGAGCGCCTCGGCGCGACGGAGGTCCGAAACACAACTGAATCAGGGGAGAAATCATGAGCGGACTGGAAGAGACTCGACAACTGGTGGACGCGGGCGAACTGGAATTCTTTCTCTGTTCCTTCGTGGAGATGGGGGGCATGCCCAAGGCCAAGCTGGTGCCGGCCAAGCGCATCGACGACATGGCCGCCGGCAGCGCCGGATTCGCCGGATTCGCGGCCGGAAACATGGGCCAGGGTCCGCACGACACCGACATGATCGCCATCCCCGACTTCTCCAGCGTGACCCGGATTCTCTGGCGTCCCAACCTGGCCTGGGTGGCTTCCAACATCCAGGTGGACGAGAAACCGTGGCCCTACTGCCCCAGGACGATCCTGCAGAACAACCTGGAGGCGGCCCGAGAGAAAGGTTATGTCCTCAAAGTGGGGGTCGAGCCCGAATTCATGCTGCTCCGGAGGGATGACGGCGGCGGCTACGCTCCCTTCGATCCCCTGGACCGCCTGGACAAGCCCTGCTACGACCTGACGGCGCTCAACCGGAGCCTGGACCTGATGACGACCCTGGTCCGGTACCTGGACCAGTTGGGCTGGGGCCCCTACGCCAACGACCATGAGGACGCCAACTGCCAGTTCGAGATCAACTGGACCTATTCCGACGCCCTCCGGACCGCCGACCGCCACACCTTCTACCGCTGGATGGTCAAGGCCCTGGCCGAGGAACGGGGATTGACGGCCACCTTCATGCCCAAGCCCTTCTCCCATCTGACCGGCAACGGCGCCCACTTTCACATCAGCCTGTGGGACGCCGAGACCGACGAGAACCTGTTTCTGGACGAATCCGACGAAAACGGGCTCTCCCAGCTCGCCTACCACTTCATCGGAGGACTCAAGAAGCACGCCCGCGCCGTGACGGCGGTGACCGCGCCCATCGTCAATTCCTACAAGCGGCTGATCCGGGGCGCTCCCCGATCGGGAGCGACCTGGGCTCCCGTGTTCGTCACCTACGGGGCCAGCAACCGGACGCAGATGATCCGGATCCCGGATGCGGGGCGCATCGAGAACCGGACCGTGGACGGCGCCACCAACCCCTACCTGGCCGCCTCCGTCATGCTGGCCGCCGGCCTGGACGGGATCGAGAACGAGCTTCCGGCCGGAAGCCGAAACGACCGCAACCTGTATGAGGTCCCCCGGGAGCAGTTGAGGGCGGAGGGGATCGACCTGTTGCCCGAAAACCTGTCGGACGCCATCGACGCGCTGGAGCAGGACCCGGTGGTCCTTGGAGCCCTGGGGTCCCCCTACGGCGAATACTACGTCCGGATGAAGCGGGAGGAGTGGAAGGCCTACCACGACTCGGTCTCGCAGTGGGAGGTCGACCGCTACCTGGGGCAGTTCTGATTGCAGGGTCTGACGCTGGCGCTGTTGGCCTGCGTGTGCGTGTCCGTCAACTACATCACCGGGAAGTTCGGCGTCACCGGCTTCGGACCGGACAGCTTCAGCCTGGTCTGGATCACGGCGGCCGCCGTCTATACGCTGGCGGCCGTCCTGGCGACGGGACGCGCCGGCCAGTTGAGGCTGCCCCGGGCGGTCTGGGGCCGGGTTCTGGCACTGGGCGTTCTCACCGGTCTGCAGATGATCCTGTTCTGGTGGAGCCTCGATCTGCTCGACGCCCCGTTCGCCGCGTTTCTGGGCCGGTTCGAACCGGCCTTGACCATTCTTCTGGCTGGCCTCCTGCTGGGAGAACGGCTCCAGCTCCGCGAGGGACTGGCCATCGGAGTCATGATCGGGGGCGGGTGCCTGAGCACCGCCGGCGTCTGGCAGGAGGTGGGATTGGGCGTCGTGCTGGTGATGCTGGCGTCCCTGACCATGTCGTTTCAGTTCGTCCTGGGCAAGAACCTGGTGGCCGGGGTCCATCCCGGCATCATGGTCTTCTACCGGGCGGCCATCGCGTCGGCGATGATGTTTCTGTGGGTCGCGGGTCCTGGAGAGGCCCGCTTCGACGTCGCCCCCTTCTACTGGGGGATGACCCTGTTCGGAGCGTTTCTGGGTCCCTTCGTCGGATACACGCTGCTGTTTCACTCCTACCGCTTCTGGGACGTGACCCGCACCGCCATGGTCATGACTCTGCAGCCGCTTTTCGTGCTTCCCTTGGGACTGCTATTTCTACCGGAGCAGGGACTGAGTACCCGGCAACTGCTGGGAGGGTTGCTGATCCTGGCCGGAGCACTCTGGTTGATCGCCATTCACCGCGCCCACGGGGCAGTCGGTCGTCGAGTCCCCGCGACGGGTTCGGAAGATTGACTCTCTCCCACCCTTTGGATAGTTTCGACCGGACCAGAGAACTGGAAAGGAGCCATGTCATGAACTCAACCAGCGCGGCGTGCGCAGCAATTCGAGCCACCGGAATCGCCCTTCTTCTCTGCCTGCTCGCAGGGCCTCCGGTGCAGGCCTCCCCGCCCGGAGACAGCGCCGGGCTCACCCATATCGGCAGCCAGAAGCAGTTGTTCATCGACGACTACATCATTCACCGGATGGACCACGTCAAGCGGGTCCTCAACCCGGCGGTCAAGGCGCCCAACAATCCCATCATCGAGGCCGACCGGCCCTGGGAGAGCAACTACCTGCGCTGCAACCAGGTGCTCTACGACCCCAAGGACGGGCTGTTCAAGATGTGGTACACCTCCTACACTGAATTCAGGGGCACCAAGGATGCGGGAGACGGCTACCGGACCCAATGGAGCCGCGACGGCGACGGATACGCCAGGGAGCGGGTTCCGGATCCCTACCACTATTTCAACGATCCCAACGGCTCCAGCCAGGCGTTTTGTCTCGCCACTTCCAAGGACGGGTTCAAATGGGAGAAACCCAACCTGGGCATGGTGGAGTTCCAGGGCTCGCGGAACAACAACATCCTGCCTCCGGGAACCCGCTTTCCCAACCTCCTGGACCCCAATGAGAAAGATCCTTCCCGCCGCTACAAGTCGGCGGCCGACGACTACAAGTACCACGGTTACCATTTCGGGCGGATCAATCTCTACCACTCGCCCGACGGGATCGAGTGGACGACGTCGCCCGAGAATCAGGAAATGGACATTTCCGACAAGCAGGGGCGCTGGGGACCCAACAGTTTCATGGGCTGGGACCCCATCAAGGGGGTCTACGTGACCCATATCGAGAGCTGCCTGCACCGGCGCTGCCCCCTGGGGAAACGGATCACGGGCCGCTCCGAGAGTCCGGACTTTGTCCGCTGGTCGGAAGTGGAGACCATCATGATCCCCGATGAACGGGACGCACCCGATGTCGAGTTCTACGCCTTCCCGGCCTTCACCTACGAAGGGATCTACATCGGCGTGCCGTGGATCTTCCAGACCACCGAAGGGCTTCACTTTCCCCAACTGGCGTTCAGCCGCGACGGCATCACCTATCAGCGTCCCTTCCGGGAAGCCTTCGTCAAGCTCGGCGACACCGGGGATTTCGACGAGACGACCCTCTACCTGAGGAACCCGTTCTTCCAAAACGGCCGGATCTGGTTCTACTACTCAGGCGGCAACTGGAGAGGCCCCGAGCCGCTGTACGACCGGGGCGACACGCAACTTTTCGCCATCGGTCTGGCCACCCTTCCCGAGGATGGCTTCGTCTCCCTCATCGCCGGCAAGCTCGAGCCCGGAAAGGTCCTGACGCGGGTCGTCACCTTCACCGGGAACCGCCTCTACGTGAGCATGCAGGCCGCCAAGCACACCTGGGGGGCGGGACCGGCGGAGGTCAAGGTGGAGATCCTCGACTCGGCCCATACCCCGGTCTCGGGATTCACCCTTCAGGACTCCGACAACCTGGATTCCACCGGCAAGCACCTGGTGACCTGGGGGGGCAAGAGCGACGTGGGACCCCTGGCGGGCAAACCGGTGCAGCTTCGCTTCACCGTGCGCAACGCCAAGCTCAACGCCTTCCAGTTCCTGGAGGAATGATGCGCGGGAGCAGCACGACACCCCGAACGCCCATGCTGCTGGGAACAGCCGCGTTTCTGCTGCTGGCGGCATCCGGGCAGGCCCAGCAGAGCGAGGCTCCGAAGGGACCGGCCGCAGTCATCGACGCCGCCAAATACGACTCTCTGCAGGAGGCTCTGGACGCGGTCCCCGAGGCCGGCGGGATCGTCCGGCTGCCGCCTGGAGACTTCCCATTGGAGCAGCCCGTGATCCTGTCCCGGGAAAATACCCGGGTGGTGGGTTCGGGCGCCGCGACCCTCCTGATCAACAAGAACACCCAAGGCAAACCGGCGTTCGTCGTCCGCTCCATGCAGCAGGACCGGGAACGCAAGGCGCGCCTCTGGCGGGTGCAACTGGCCGACTTCCGCATCAGTGGCAACCCCGAAAGCGGTGACGGCCTCCAGGTGGAGGGGGCCAACGAGATCTACATCGACGGGCTCTCCATCGACCACAACGGCGGCCACGGCATGAACCTCATCGACTGCTACGAGGATCCCCGGATCGTCAACTCCATCATCACCTACAACGGCAAGGCGGGGATGAACGTGCTGGGAGCCCACGACATGGTGGTGAACGCCAACCAGTTCGAGGAAAACCATGACGGCCTCCGCTACATCAACGGCTACAACCTCTGCATGACGGGAAACGTCCTGGACGATCACCTGGGGGACGGAGTGGTCATCGAACGGACCTACGGTTCGGTGGTCTCGGGCAACATGATCGAGGAGTGCCGGGGCACCGCCATCATTCTGGACCGGGACTGCTACGGCATCACCTTGAGCTCCAACGTGATCGCCCACAACCAGAAGGGGGGCGTCGACCTGCGGGACGCCTGGGGCTGCGCCGTCTCGGCCAACACCTTCACGCTGATGCCGAAACAGTCCGTGCGGGTGGGTCCCAACGCCGGCCGCATCGCCATCACCGGCAACGCCTTCTCCAACAGCTACCTGGGCGGCAAGACCAAGTACCACGAGCGGCACGACACCGAATGGCCCAACGTCACCCTGGGCAGCGGGATCCTGCTGGAAGGGACCTCGGACATCGCCATCACCGGCAACTCCTTCACCGGTCTGCAAGAGAACGCCGTCCAGACCGTGGGCGAATGCCAGCGGATCACCATCACCGGCAACGTGGCCATGGACCTGGGACGGTCCGGATCCCGGAAGGTCCCGGCCTTCGACGTGCAGAACGTCCGGGGCCTGGTCCGCGGCAACAACGCCGTCGACGACTGACCCGTACAGCGATCATGGCATGACTATGCTCACCAGGTCGCTGTGCATATGATGAAAAATAATCTGTTTTTGGGCATTTACGAGGATTTTTCCAAGGTTTTTCCGGGACAGACTGCGCTGGGCGCGCGCCCCTTCCTGAGAAATGCGGACTAAGAGGCGTCTTTCAAGCATTCTCTTTCATACGAAACGGGATCCATGGCCAGGGACTGCAGGATGCGGGAGCGGGGGTAGGAAAACCCCCGCTCCTACACGCCCCTGTTTCTGCCAGGATCTCGCCGGCTCATGGCCGGTGGGGGAGCTGGTGAGAAATGCGGGTCAGGCGCCAATTCCGTAGGGGCGGCCCTTGTGGCCGCCCTCCTCTACCGGCCGTCAGGGTGCAGGTCCGGTCGAATTCCGTAACGATTCCAGTCACGGACCGATAGAATCCATACGATATCCGGAGGATAAGAAGATGGGTGGATTCCAACACCAGGAGATTTTCGAGCACGCCGGCCAGAACGTGGAGTACCGGAAGCTGGGCGATCAGGTCTCCACGGTGGAGTTCGAGGGCCGGCAACTGCTCAAGATCGGTCCCGAGGCTCTGCCGCTCCTGGCCCAGACGGCCATCGACGACGTCTCCCACCTGCTGCGGACGAGCCATCTGGAACAGCTTTCCCGCATCCTGGAGGATCCCGAAGCCTCCGAGAACGACCGTTTCGTGGCGCTGGAGCTGCTGAAGAACGCCAACATCGCGGCGGGGCGCGTTCTCCCCGGCTGCCAGGACACGGGGACGGCCATCGTCATCGGCCACAAGGGCCAGAACGTCTGGACCGAAGGGGACGACGGCGAGGCGCTGTCGCGGGGCATCTACAACGCCTACCAGGAGGGGAACCTGCGCTACTCCCAACTGGCGCCCCTGAGCATGTACAAGGAGACGAACACGCGGACCAACCTCCCGGCCCAGATCGAGCTCTACGCCGAACCGGGAGACGAATACCACTTCCTCTTCATCGCCAAGGGCGGGGGTTCCGCCAACAAGATGTTCCTCTACCAGCAGACCAAGGCCCTGCTGAACCCCGATTCCCTCATGCGCTTCGTGGAAGAGAAGCTCCATTCCCTGGGCACGGCCGCCTGCCCCCCCTACCACCTGGCCCTGGTGATCGGCGGCATGTCGGCCGAGTTCACCATGAAGACGCTGAAGCTGGCCAGCGCCCACTACCTGGACGACCTGCCCGCCTCGGGCAACGAGCTGGGCCGGGCCTTCCGCGACCGGGAACTGGAGCAGCAGATCTTCGACCTCTCCACCCGGATCGGCATCGGCGCCCAGTTCGGCGGCAAGTACTTCGCCCACGACGTCCGGGTCATCCGCCTCCCCCGCCACGGCGCCTCCTGTCCGGTAGGCCTGGGCGTCTCCTGCTCGGCGGACCGCCAGGCTCTGGGCAAGATCACCCGGGACGGGATCTTCCTGGAGCAGTTGGAGACCAACCCGGCCCGTTTTCTGCCGGAAGTGACCGAAGAGGACCTGGACGACGAGGTGGCCCGGATCGACCTGAACCGGCCCATGCCCCGGATCCTCGACGACCTGCGGCAATACCCAGTGGCCTCGCGCCTCTCGCTGACCGGACCCGTGATCGTGGCCCGGGACATCGCCCACGCCCGGTTGAAGAAGGACCTGGACAACGGCCGGGCGCTGCCCCGGTACTTCAAGGACCACGTCGTCTACTACGCCGGTCCGGCCAAGACACCCCAGGGCTATGCCTCGGGCTCCTTCGGCCCCACCACCGCCGGCCGAATGGACCCCTACGTGGACCTCTTCCAGAGCCAGGGCGCCAGCATGGTCATGCTGGCCAAGGGCAACCGGTCCCGCCAGGTGAGCCAGGCCTGCGCCCGTCACGGCGGCTTCTACCTGGGCTCCATCGGCGGCCCCGCCGCGGTCCTGGCTGAGCACAGCATCAAGAAGGTGGAGGTGGTGGATTACGAGGACCTGGGCATGGAGGCCATCTGGAAGATCCAGGTCGTGGACTTCCCCGCCTTCGTCATCATCAACCACGAGGGCCGCGACTTCTACACCGAACTCCCCGGCGGCAAGCCCGGCGGGCTGATCTCGCTAAAATCGTAACGGTGGAGCGGCGTCTTACAGGCGTCGACTGGGACCGGCGTCCTGGAGCGGCGTCTTACAGGCGCCGACTGGGACCGGCGTCCTGGAGCGGCGTCTTACAGGCGCCGACTGGGACCGGCGTCCTTCCGGGCGCCGACGCAAGGGCGTTAGGGGGGACGGCAGCCCCCACTCCACGCTTCCCGGCAATCGAACTCCAAGAGCAAAACAGAAGAAGGGGGGACAGGAAAGTCCCCCCTCCAACTTGCAATCCTGGCACCGCCTACGCTGACGAGTGCGATGGCCCGGCCACGCGACGCCAAACCTTCCAGGCGACAGGTTTCTGGTTTAAGCTGACTGTCATGCCTACCTCGCATGGTCCCCTCAGCGTCCGATTGTTCCTTCCATTTCTTATCGTGTTCTTCCTCTTCGGTTTACAGTGCCAAGTCGTCCAAGAAAATGCCCGCGGTGACCTCCGCACGGGTCGAAGCCTCAGTTCCGATGAGGCCGCGGTGCTCGAAGAGAAACTTACTGCCGATCCGGAGGACCTGACTTCACGGACCAAGCTTCTCGGTTATTACTGGAAACGACTATTGGAACCTGACGGGTCGGCCTTGGCCGCAAGACGAAGGCACGTGCTATGGCTGGTGCGAAATTCACCAGACGCCGCTGTCTTGGGATATCCGGAGGGGACCATCAGCCGTAAAGCGGACCCGGATGGTTATTCCGAGGGCAGGAAAGCCTGGATGAATCATCTCGAAAGGGATCCCGACAACGTGACCATTCTGGGCCATGCAGCAAGATTCCTGCATTTCAGCGAACGCAAAACCAGGATCGAATTGCTCCAGCGAGCCCGGTCGCTGGATCCGTCCAACGCCGAATGGCCCAGTCGTTTGGGGCGCGAGTACGAAGCCGAGATATTTCGCGGGGCGGAGCCGACCGGGAGCGAGGCCGCTGAAAAAGCGTTGGAGATGTACGAAAACGCTTTTGAACTATCGGATGAAGGCGACAGGGAAACATTGCTGGAAGATCTGGCGAATGCCGCATTCGAAGCCGGTCGGCACGACAAAGCCCGGCAGTATGCCGAATCCTTGTTGCAAGGCGCCGGAGACGGCATGAGCTGGAACTACGGAAACCGCGTTCACCACGGCAACCTCATTCTGGGTCGAATCGCCTTGGCCAACGGAAACGTAGAGGCTGCAAGATTCCGCCTTATTGCAGCCGCCAACACAACGGGCTCACCTGGACTCAAGTCCTTCGGTCCGAACATGACCCTCGCCAAGGATCTCCTCGAGCGGGGAGAGCAGGACGTCGTGCTCAGGTACTTTCGCGCCTGTGCGAAGTTCTGGGAAATGGACCGAGGCAAGTTGGACGAATGGGCCGCTCAGGTTGAAGAAGGCAAGATCCCGGATTTTGGTGGAAATCTCGCGTACTGATAAGACTCACGCATCAGCGGAGCCATGCCGATCAAAAGCAACCGTTTCCCGGAGTTGTCAAAAGCGTCTGCCAAGCACGGTGCATTCTATTGCGCTCGAACAGCGGTCAATGGGTTGACCTCCCGACTCCCTCAGAAAAGCTGCTGAACACTCCGGAAAGCCCCAAGAGGAATTCGATCCGGATAAGCAATCTTCCGTTGGAGTTTGTCAGATTCGCTCGGCGACAGCCGGGATACCGGAGCTGCCAGAGCCGGCATCGACTGGCGAGCCGGTGACGAACGATTCCTCGTCACAAGACAGATTCAGCGTCGGCCGTAACGCCAGTGCGGCTGCAATATCCGAGAGGGTCCTGAGCGTCAGATTTCTCCCGCCGCCGAGCACCTGGGACACGAAACCTGGGCTTTTCCCCAGGCGCCTGGCCAACTCCGCCTTCGTCACTCCGGCCTCGTCGAGAGCTTGCGTCAACGTCTCGGTCACCTGCAGGATCAACTCTTCCTGCCGAAGCAATCGGTCGAATTCCTCATCCTGACGCAACAAGAAGTCATCGGCCATCATGGCTTCTCCTTTGAAACTTCCAATCCCCGATGATCGTAGG
>JAJDTT010000154.1 GCA_022827025.1 Acidobacteriota bacterium | reverse complement strand
CCGGTGGGGCCGGAGTTGGGCGAATAGGAGGGGGGACTTTCAGTCCCCCCGAGGGAGTGGGGGTAGGAAAACCCCCACTCCTTCTTTTTCTCGCAGGATTTCACCGGACCGGGGCCGGTGGGGGAGCTCCTGTCAGGAGGGGGGACTTTCCTGTCCCCCCGTCCTCGGACCCCCACCACGGGTTCGCGCCAGGAATGCCCGCAACCGAGATGGATCCGCAAGGTTCACAGCAGGTTTTCCGGCGACTTGTCCTGGCGGCGGCCCTTCAGAGCTCGCGTCAAGGCCGCCGGATCCAGCCAATTCACTGGGTATCCGGAAGCGGGGGTAGGAAAACCCCCGCTCCTGGTCCGCCTACTCGCAGGCTCGGCCGCTCCTCCTCCGAAGGGTGACGTATCGATTGACTGCCACTCCACTCCAACTCTCGCAGAGTCCGTCGGCCCAGTGAACTTCCACCCGTCCCACATGGTTCGATGAACCCAGCCCGAACAGGACACGGCTGTCGTTGGCGCTGAGATAGCTGCCATCGGCGTGGCAACGGCGCCACAGGGGCTTGTGGCCCTCCCGGAACAACGCGACCCGGGCCTGATAGACAGCCGACTTCACGCCCTCCTCTCCCTCCAGCCGGACCCCCAACCAGTGGTTCCGGGAGCCGACCTGGTTGAGCAGAAGCCGGGCCGGCCCGTTGTTGTTGGAAACGGCGATGTCCACGTCCCCGTCGTTGTCGATGTCGCCGAAGGCGGCTCCCCGGCTGACTTCCACAAGCTCCAGCGCCGAACCTGCAACGCCGGATCCGATCTCCCGAGACCGGCCGGTCCCGTCGCCGCGGAAGAGCTGGTTCTCCTGCGCGTACGGGTAGGGTGAATCGGCCGGCTGGCGATCGTCCATGACCACGGCTCCGTTGGCTACGAAGAGGTCCAGCCATCCGTCATTGTCGTAGTCGAACCAGAGCGTGCCGAACCCGGAATAGGGGACACTCGGATTGGCCAGCCCGAAGCGGGAGGTGGCGTCCGCAAATCCCCTTTGCCGTCCGTTCAGATAAAGCGTGTTGGTCTCCTTCTTGTTGTGAGTCACGAACAGGTCGTCGTCCCCGTCGCCGTCGAAGTCCGCTGCCGTGACGCCCATGCCCGCTTCGGCTACGCCGTCGATGTTGTAGGCGGTCCCGGACACCAGGCCCTGGTCCTGGAACGTCCCGTCCCCCTGGTTGATCCACAACTGGTTCGGGGTACCGTCGTTGGCGATGTAGACGTCCACGCGGCGGTCGAGATTCAGATCCACGGCCACGACTCCAAGTCCGGCTCCGAAGGACCGGCCCAGACCCGCCTCCTCCGACCGGTCGGTGAATCTTCCGTTGCCCTCGTTGCGGAAGAGGCGGTCGGGCAGCGGTTGGTAGACGCCGGGCGCGCAGTAGTCCCGGCGCTCTTCGCCGCACCTGCGGTTTCCCTTGATGGTGAAGGAGACGTAGTTGGCGACATAGAGGTCCAGGTCGCCGTCGGAATCGTAATCGAGAAAGGTGCTGCTGGCGCTGTAGCGCGGATCGTCCACTCCAGCCTCACGGGTCACGTCGGTGAAGGTCCCGTCGCCGCCGTTGCGGTACAAAACGTTGGAGCCGAAGTTGGTCAGGTAAAGGTCCGGATGGCCATCGTTGTCGTAGTCTCCGACGGCCATGCCCATGCCGTAGCCCGGATCTCCAACCCCGGCCTCACGGGTGACGTCGGTGAACCGGAGCTCTCCCGCCGGGTTCAGTTCATTGCGGAACAGCCGGTTCCGGGGCGGTCCCTCTCCGGCATAGGGAAACACCGATTGGGACAGTTCCTTGGCCGGGTCCAGCATCGCTCCCTGGACGAAATACAGGTCCAGGTCGCCATCGCCGTCATAGTCGAACATCCCCACGCCCGAACCCATGATCTCCGGGAAGAAATACTCGCCCGTCGCCCCGATGAAGTGGTGAAAGTCCAGGCCCGATTCTCGCGCGGCTTCTCGAAAGACGGGTGGGTCGCCGGCAGCGAAAAGAACCCCAGAGAGGGGACAGACTCCCAGGACAGCGATGGAGAGGAAGCAATTGATTGCGAACGCGGACGCCGGCTTCCTAATTCCCATGCGAACTGGCCGCTCTCCTGAGCTCGATCAGCAGGCTCTCGATGTCACGGGCTAATCCGGTCTGGTCCGGAGCGGCCGCTTTCCGTTTCGCCTTCAGGGCATAGTGTTCGGCCTTCTCCAGCCCACCCAGTTGAGCATAAGCCAGAGCCAGCGTGTAGACGCGCAAGGGATCGCCGTCGTCTCCGTCGTCGAGCGTCTTGTGGAGATGTCCGATGGCTTCTTCGTATTTTCCCTGGGTCAACAGCAGGCGCCCCAGGTTGAAATGGGGGAGCAGGAAATTGGGTTGGTGCCGGATGGCGAGGCGCATATGTCTCTCCGCCTCCGTGCTGCTGCCCAATTGAGCCAACAAGTGTCCCAGGTTGCTGTGGCTGTCGGCGTGAAACGGATTGATCTCGACGGCCTTTCGAAGTGCGGTGATGGCCTCACGGGTGCGTCCCCGATGCCCCAGGTAGGTGCCGAAATTGTAGTGAGTCTTGTACAACCCGGGTTCGGCGGCGACAGCCGAGCGATAGTGGTGCCGGACCTTTGCGGGGTTCCGGAGAGCGATGTACAGGGAGACCAGATTGGCGTGCGCGATGGAGTGGCCGGGTTCCAGCTTCAGCACTTCTTCGAACGCGGCGGCCGCTTCCTGGTATCTCCGCTCCTCTCTCAGAACGAAGCCTTCGCGAAGAAAGTGTCCGGCGCGAGACCCCAAGGCTTGGACGGCGTCGAGCAGGGGATCCTCCACCGGCGGCTTTTGCGCCGAATGGCGCTGGAATTGCGAGAGATGCTCCCGGGAATGCTCCAGGTTGCCCAGGCTACGGTACGCCAAGCCCAAGGCGTAATGGGCGGCGCCATACTTGGGAAATCGCTCGACGGCCTTCCGGTAACTCTCGACGGCTTCAGAGGCCTCTTCCGTTTCCCAGGAGATCCGTCCCAGTCCCGCCCAGGCCGAAGCGGACTCGGGATGATCCTCGACGATCCCGCGGTAGAGTTTCCGGCTCTCCTCCAACGCCCCCATCTTCCGCAGAGAATCGCCCAGCGCCAATCGTGCGGGCAGATAGTCCGGATTGAGCTGCGTCGCCAGTCGCAACGAAGACGACGCTTCGGCCGGTTTCCCCAAACGTCCCTGAATAATCCCCAGATAGTAGGCCCAGGAGAACGAGTCGGAGTCCAGACGGTGGGCTCGCAGGTAGAATGGTTCCGCGAACTCGTAACGCTGATGAGCATGCAGCAGCATGCCCAGCCTGCCGTTGGCTTCCGCATCCCTGGGATGCAGACGGACGTTTTCGATGGCGTCCCGAATCTGCTTTCGACTCCCTGCGTCGAACTCGTCGAGCCGCGGGGCCAGATCGAGAACGGGAGGCAGGATTTGGCTTTGCGCCGGAAGGAAGGTTGCAATCGTGATCGCGAGCAGGAGAACACCAAGAACCATACGAACCGGGGGCTGTCCCTCCACAATATCCTGCGATACCGGTTTCTGGCCGCAGACGACCGCTCAGCGAGGTTTCAATTGACCAATGGCCGGAATTCCGGGCCGCTCATGGGTTCATGCTCGTCCCAACTGCCCCGCATCCGGATCAAAACGCGCTGCTTCGACGGCGCAGGCTGGGGATTCACCCGGACCACCTGAGCAGAATATTTGGGAGATTCGGCCATCGCTTTGACCAGATCCGCTACGAGGTAATGGGGCGCCCAACCGACCATATGGTAATCCGTCGTCTGAATCTGCACGGCCATTCTGGACACCGGACTGGTCAACTCCGATGTGACGTACAATTCTTCGCCCTTGGCCAACCGATCGATTCGCGCTTGGGCTGACGCATTGACATGCCGCCACCCGTGCAGAAAGAAGCGGCAGGTGAAGCTGCCGTCGGCGCGCTTCACGAGTTTCGGGAAGACTTCGTAGGTGTCCGTCATGCGGCGGCCGCCGTTCGCTGACAGAATTTCGACGGGGTCCGCCTCCAGAGGAAGATCGAGACTGCTCAGGTAGTCGGTGAAGTCCGGCCTGTTCCGATTCATCACCCGATTCCGGAACACGGGAAAAAGCTCGGGAGACCGATAATCCTCTTCCAACTCGGGAAACTCGATCAACAGCGGAAATCCCGCCTCCTCTCGTGCCTGCTTGGCGCCGCGGATGTAACGGAAGCGATACTGCGGGCGTTCGACGGTGGCATCCAGCCGACCGATGGGAAACCACCGCCGGCTTTGCGCTTTATCCTGCCAAGCCAGAAACAAGGTCCTCTCACTCATCTGAATATCTCCGACAATTGTTCGATATTGTAGCGCATCAACTCGATCGCAAAGTCTCTGGCTGTCCGCGACATCCAATCGGGTGGGACACGACCAACCTGCTGGTCGATGGTCTTCATGTTCAAACTGTCTTTGATCGCCAGCGGCGTCAGGGCTGCGTTTGCCCGCCAATGGACTGCGGACCCTCTCGCTGGCTCCGGTAGATCCGGTCCAGCCGCAGGAATTCGCCCCGCGCCCGTTCAGCCTCCGCCTTGCGGCCGGCCCTCGCATACGCCCGCGACAGAGCGAAATGCATCTCGGGATCTTCGGGTTTCAGTTGAACTCCGGCTTCCAATTCCTGAACAGCTCGTTCAACTTGGCCCGTCTCCAGCAAAACCCTGCCCAGGACCTTTCTGGACGTGTAGAAATTCGGCATCAGCCGGTGGGCCCTTTCCGCCAGGGGCAGAGCTTCCTGGTACTTGCCCTGCCGCAGGTACTCCATGGCGATCTGGAGCAGGCTCGGCACATGGTCAGGATTCTTCTTCAGCTCCTGTTGGAACTGCCGGACTGCAAGGTCCGGCTTGCTGCCCATGAGGAACGCCCCATACGCATAGTGCACGGTCGCTTCGTCCGGATAGCGTGAGACGAGCTCCTGGTAGAGTCGGTCGGCGCTCTCCGCTCGACGGGCCGCCGTCTCGTAGGCGGCCCTTCCGGCGAGCATGACGAGTTCCCGTTTGGATGGCGGATATTCGGACGGCAGATACCGCATGCGCAGGATGGACAGCCCCAGGGCTTCGACCACCATCGGACTCGTGTTGTCCTGATAGACGAACTGCTGCAAAGCCTCGTAGGCCGATTCGAACTGCTCCATCCGGGTCATCAGGATCGCGCTGTGGTAACGCACCACGGCCGCGATCCGATTGATATCGGTGCCTACGATTTGGCCGATGGCGGTGAGGTCGTCGGTCTCTTCGGCGGTCGACTGGCCGAACGAACCCGAACCGGCTGCGGCCAACAGCGCCAGCAGAACGGCTGCCGCACCGGGTCTCCTAAAACTTGGGGCGCCAGTCACTGTCCGGTTCATCCGAAATTATTGGAATAGAAGGGAACTCCCGGTTCGCGCTCAAGTTAGCAAGCATCCCCATGCGGGACAAGTCAGGCTGCGAAGCCCGGTTTCCGGTCCGGTTGTGCCGGGAGCGCCAAGCCCCTACACTGAATCTCAACATTTACTCCCCTTCCCTGGAGGCATCATGGCTTCATCCACTTGTCGCGCCTGCATCATGACCCTGCTCCTGTCTCTCGCCGCCTGCGCCCCGCCGGATACGGCTCAAGAGATGGAGGCACTCGATCCCGAACGGCTGGTCCTCAAGGTCGACAAGGAGATCAGCATCATCGAGCCTGGCCCCGAGACCGGCCTGGCTCACGAGATGGTGGGAATGATCCGACATCCGGACGGGACCATCTTCGTGAACACCGAGACCCAGGGGACAGGTGAGGCCCTGGGATTCTTCAAGAGCACTGACCAGGGAGAAACCTGGGAGCCGATGCGCGTGAACCTCGCCGACGCTCCGCCCGGCCAGCGTCTGATCGGTTCGGGAGTCACTCGAGACGGACGCATCTGGCTCGTGCATCAGAGCACCCCGAAGGAGCTCTTCGTCTCCTGGTCCGCCGACGTGGAGAACTGGAATACGACACCCATCGATTTCCGGCCGCTGGGTTCCCGAGGCATGGAATTCCCATACGTTTACAGCTACAACGACTACAACACCTTCATCGAGCAGCCCGACGGCACCCTCATGTTCTCGGTGGGGTTGCGCTACGACGGGGACTACTACAAGGACCCGAAGAACCGGATCGACGGACTCATGCGCTCAGACCTGGACTTCGGAGGCGAGACAATGTTCCGCTCCACCGACGGCGGGAAAACCTGGGGAGATACGACGATTATCCATCCCCACGTCACCGAGGTGGGACACGCTCTGGATCCTTTCGATCCCAACCGGATCCTCTCCATGACCCGTACCCAGCGGGAGCTCCTGGCCGGCGAGGACCGTGAGGCGACAATCCGGAGAACCGGCGCCCCCGCCGACATGCCTTCCGACTTGCCCTCCATCTACAAGAACGGCCTGCTGTTGGAGTCCACCGACGGCGGCCGGTCCTTCCATGAAGTGCCGGGCGGCTTGAACGAATTCTACGGCCACCGGGCGACGATCGTCTGGGGCAGCAACAACGTGGTGGTGGTCGCCGCCAACTTCAACCGGAAGAACTCCAGCCGGGTCTTGAGAATCAGCCTGGACGGGGGCAGGACCTGGGTGGACGGGACCTCAGAGGGCACGGGAAAGTTCAATCAGGCGAAGAAGTTCCCCTTGCTCACCCCTCCCCTCACCGTCTCCTTCACCAGTCCCATGCTGGAACTGTCCCCCAACCACTACATGTCGGTCTACGCCTACTGGGATAACGAGTCGCTGAAGCGATACTACGAGGCTCCCAAGAATCCCTGTCCTCAGGGTACTGAAGTGGGAGACTGCCCCTGGTTGGGACTTCGCGCGGTGTTCTGGCACCTGGAGAACGCCCCGGCGGAGCCGGCCGAAGCCGGTTGATCATCCGGAGGGCTTTCCGGAACCGCGGTCCAGCTCCCAGAAGTACCCCTGCACCGAACCCAGGGTGCGGTCGCCCCGGGGTTCCGCCATGATCTTGCAGGCGGTAAAGACAGGAGCCCACTCGATTTGGGACTGCTAGAATGATTCCAAATGAGACGGCCGTTCGGCGTCGGCGCCCTCTGCTTACTGGTCTTGCTTCTCTCCGTCCCGGCGTTTCCCTCGTCGGACGGAAAGAGCATGTTCCTGCGCATTCTGGTGGTGCGCAACCAGTTTCTGGCCGAGCAGATTCTCCAGGAACTAAAACGCGGGGCATCCTTTGCGGATCTGGCGCGGCAATATTCCATCGACCGTACTGCGGCGGATGGCGGCTACCTGGGGAACATCTCCCTGACCCGGATGAACCGCGAGTTTCAGCAGGCCGCCGAGGGGCTGGAGCCCGGAACCTACAGCTCCATTTTTTCTTCCGGTTTCGACTACGCGCTCCTCTACCGCATGCCGGCCGACTTCCAGGAGCAGGCTCGCCGCTTGGAGGAAGAGGGGGACCGGTTGCGCCAGGAGCGGGAGTGGGAGCGGGCCATCGAAACCTACCGCGAGGCTTTGGAATCGGATCCCAACCTGGCCGCAGCGTTCGCCAAACTCGGGACCTCTTATGCCCAACTGGGGAAATTGCCGGAGGCGAGAACGGCCTACTTCCGAGCCCTTCGGCTCGCTCCCGATTCAGGCCAGGTCCATTACGGTTTCGGGAAAATCCTGGTTTCCCAGGGTCAATTGCGCCAAGCCGAGGACCATCTGAGACGCGCGGCGGATCTGGACCCCGACCTGACGCAGTTGGCAGCGGTGGAGATCTCGGCGGGACAGGTGGAACAGGCGCTGAAGCGCAATCCCCGCAATCCCAAGCTGCTCATCCTCAAGTCCAGATTTTCCTTCGAACGGGGCGATTTGGAGTTGTCTTCGGCGGTGCTGGACAAGGTGGACCGGGAGAAGCTCGACAACGAATTGAGCCTGAGGCTGGCGGAGCAACTCTTCTGGTTGGCCCGCTCCGACGAAGCCCTCACCTTCCTGGATCGACTGAACCTCAGTTCGGACCAACAAGAGGAAGCGGCCCGGATACTCATCCGGTTCAAGTACAATGACGAGGGAGAGCGGATTCTCAAGCGCCTCTCTTCCTCCTCGGCCCGGTTGCGACTGGCCAACCTCTACCAAGACCAGAGCCGCTTCCAAGACGCCGGAGAGGTCCTCCGACGACTGACGGCGCAGGACCCCGGAAACTGGGAAGCTCAGTACTATCTGGGCGCCACCCTGAATTCGCTGGACCAGTTCGACCAGGCCACCGACGCGCTGCTCAAGGCGCTACGGCTTCGGCCCGGCCAGGAGGAAGTCTTCCACCAGTTGGGCAGCACCCACTCCCGGTCGGGTAAGACCGGCAAGGCGTTGGAATGGTTGGACAAAGGAATCGAGTTGAATCCCGATTCCTTTCTTCTGCACCTGGAGAAGGGCCGTATCTTGATGAAAGGGCGGGAGATCGGAGGGGCCCTTGAACATCTCCAGAAGGCCCTGGCCCAAAGACCCGAACACGTGGAGACCCACTATCTTCTGGGAAGGCTGCACCACCGGTCGAAAGATCCGGACACGGCCCGGAATTACTTCGACCGGTTCGACAGGCTCCAGAAGAAAAAGCCCAAATCGAGCCGCAAGCCCGGCATGAGGAAGATCGACCCGAGTCTGCCCTAGGAGTGGGGGTTTTCCTACCCCCACTTCTTAGTAACTTCACCTCCTCGATGACCGTAGGGGCACTGCGGGTGCCCTCCGGCGTCGCATCGTTCCCCGCCACCCGGTCCGGTCGGGACCGGGTCGTTC
>JAJDTT010000001.1 GCA_022827025.1 Acidobacteriota bacterium | reverse complement strand
TTGGTCCAGGGTTGGTTCTTCTCCATCACGATGACGCTGCCGATGGGCCAGTGATCCTTGCCCTCATCGACGTTGTAGTGGTTTGTGCGACCGAAATCCGATCCCATTACCACCACCAAGCGGTCAGCCACCCCGTGGGTTTCCGCGTACTCCCACAGGAAGTCCACGGAATCCGTCAAGTTCCCCAACAGCCAAGTGTGATCCGCGTCGTGATCGCGGTGGGTGTCAAAACCACCCAGCCAGAGATCCGCACTGACCGCGACCTTCGCCTTAAACGCCAAGATCGCGAGCTGCGCTTGGCGCCGCAGTTCGCTCTCGTAGGTCCTGAAAGGGCCTTCGAACCCTTCCGGTTGCTCCAACTCGCCTTCCGGCGGAATGAGGGCGGCATACGCTTTCAACCCTTCGGTCGCTTCGGGTGAGAGGGCCGCTCGATACAGTCTGCGATTGCGTGCGGCTCGGGGCAAGAGATGCGGCGCCTCGGCAATTCGCGCGATGTTGGCATCCCGGAACCTCTTGATGGTTCTCCAGTTCTCCGAGAAGAAATTCACCGGCAAGAAATGTTCCCTCTCGACGCCGTGGGCCGGGTTAGCGATATCGCGAATCACCTTCGCCCCTTGCAAGCGAGTGAACGGAGTGAGATTGGCCGTAGTGGCGAATCCTCCGAAGTTCAGATAGGACAGCGAAAGGCCCGGACCATGATGTGCGGCGAGCAACGCGGTCAGGCTCGGGTATCCTTCCGAGACTCGGCCACTCCAGTTGTGGACGATCCCTGTAGTGTGGGAGTTCGTTTGTGCGTCGACCCCGTTGATGACCAGCATCCGATCGGAGTACTTGTCGAAAAACGTCGCGTTGTTGGCGAAATCGGCATAGAAGAGATTGCCCGCTTGGCGGATCTCTCCGTTCTCGGCCCAGTGGTTGATGACCTTTTCGCCGGGTGTGTTCGCCTTCGGATCGCAAAAACTCGTCGGGTCCCATCCGCCGTCCGCCTGAACGAAGACGAACAGCTTCCCGTCGTAGTCGGCGGCGTTGGCGAACGGCACCTGGAACCCCGAAACGGTGCCGGCGGCGCCAGCCAAGAACTTCTTGATAAAGGTGCGTCGTTCCATTCCTCTTCCCGGATCAATGAACATAACTGATCAAGCAGATTCCTAGTGATAGAGGTACCGGTAATCCATCAGAAAATAAGCGAGCACCGCACTCCAAGCTTGGGTCGCAGGACTCCCTCCGTGAAAGTCGGCGGCATCGAGTATTTCTTTGACACGATCCTGGTCGAAGTCCGGTTGGCCCCACTCGTTGATATGAGTGAGGATATCGTCCTCGATTCCTTCAAAATAGAAGATGTCGAAACTAAGCCAAATATCGCACGTGGAATAGCATTCCTTGTCGGGTGCGATGTCCTCGCACTCCGGGCGCCTCGGGTTGTACTCGTTGAATCGGTACTCCTGCTCGCGTGTCCACACTTCTACGAACAATTGGAACGCCGCTTCCACGTCGGGGGAATCGACAGCGACCGTCACCCCGAGGAGTTTCTCTTGCAGTTCGACCAGCTTGTTCCGGATCGCCCTTGCACCCCGCGAGGTCTCGATATCCGATACAGCCGAAATTGCCATCCTGGCGGCTTTATCGCCCACCGGCCTCTGATACGCGACGACATCGATTCGGTAATCTCCATCTGCGGGAATAGATACAGGAACATCCAACACTCTTTCGCAAATTAGGACGTGCCCGACGTCCCTCCCAATCGACTCTTCCCACCAACGACGCGTGCAAACCCCCTCTGGTTCCAAGTCCTCGATCTCAACACGCATGATGACCGCACCAGCGTGATTGCGGACCACCACTGCATCCAGTATCAAGGCTCGGCCAACACGACTTTCGGAGTCCCAGTATCCGTTCAAGAATTCCATGCGGACGCTCTTGGGACCGGCGGTCAGGGGACCGGACAACGAAACCGTCTGTCGTGTCCTCCAGGAATCGGCCTCGATGACGGCGGTTTTCGAGAACTCTGAATCCGGTGACACGTGCTCTTCGATCCCGTCGAAGAGCCGACGTTTCTCGTCCGGTAAGAGGCGGAACTCACGTTTCACGATGGGACAACTGACTTCCGCAGCGTGGGTCTGAGCGACTGCTGCCATCACTGCCGTCACGTCATATGTCCGATCGGTTACAGCATCCGAATCGATTCCGCCATAAAGCAAACCATACCCGTCGTATGGGTCAGTCATGCGGTTGGTGTCGAAACCGGCAGAGTCGATCTTCCTTCCCCAACCGTATCCGGTGAGCGTTTGAGTCTTCCAAACCAACTCTTCCGGTGTGAGCAGTCTTTCGACACCAGCGTATCGGAGCGCCGCCAACCGCACCGGATCATCATCTTCGATCGACTCCGCGCGGAACCAGGGCGAGAGTACGATCTCCACCATCAGGTCTTTCAGGTTGTAGGGTTTCCCGCCAGCGATGCCGGTTCGGAACGCCTCGGCGAGTCGTTCCACTTCTGCGGATTGGGCGTTGGAAGCCAGCAGCATCGCCTGAAAGTCGCTGTCGTTTTCGTCCTCCGGTGGTTCGGCCACCTCGACGCCCAGAATCGCCGGCCACCAGAACTTTACGGTCGCTTCGGCAAACCGTTCGTCCGCGACGATCTGCTCGGCCAGCCATTGCAGGCTGTTTTCCGCGTTGGGCGCGATCTGACCGTCGAAGCCCGTCTCGCGCATGTCCCGGTACCATGTGTCGCCGTATTGATACGGCGTGTAACTACCGTCCGGCGGATCCTTGTAGAAATCATCCAAAGAGTCCAGCCCTCCCCATTCGTCCCGGTAAAACCCCTCTTCTCCGTAGTTCTGAAAGGTTCCGGCCACTGGATCCATGACGCGATGACAGACCGTGCAAGCGGGGTTCTTCATCGTCGGGTTGTCTGTATCGGCGAGCGCAACGGGGTCGGTCGTCCGTGATGCCGACTTCTCGATATCCAGCCCCAGAAAATGGTAGTAGGTCCAACGCGACCGGGCACGGTTGCGGTTGGTAGGCGTCGTAGGGTACCGCAACAGGAACACGGTCGTATTAAGAACGCCTGCGTAAGGATAGTCCGTACTCAGGTTGCCGGGATCAAGCACATGGTCTCCGATATCTATCCTGTGCTCTCTAACCTGGGACTCGTCCCTCCGATAGTAGCTGAGGATTTCTGAAGGTTTGAACTCCAACGGGTCGTCGCTATCCTCGAATCTCGTGGAGGCGCCATAACCCTCGGCCGCAAACGGATTTGCCATGATGTAGTCGGCCGTCAGAACCTCGGTATATGGAAGATCGTTCTCCACCACATGCGCGATCAACTCCAAGGGGGCCCGCGCGACTCCGAAGGCGACTCTGCTTATCCAACTCCAGTACTCCCGATCGTCCCACGTGTCCTTGTATCCTTTCTCGAACGCCTCCAAGGCCTTCTCCCAATGCAAATTGACCAAGTCGACGAAATTGCTGGATCTCAAATCAAGCGGGCTATGGTCGCGAAGGTGTCGATCCGTCAACAACCGATCGTTGCTCGCCCGGATCAAGAACTCGTGGAATCCCCGTCCCGTCATCCGCTTCCGGATCGCCGCCCGCAGATCTTCCTCCGTGCCGTTGTCGACGGTCTCCACTTCCTCCCGGGTTGGGATCTCTCCCCCGAAGATCAACGCAGCCCGGCGTAGCGTCTTCCCCGGTGAGGCCATCGTCACGGTGTCGAACAACGTCTCCGGCGACAGACCGGGACCCGAACCGTCCCCATGGCCCAGAAGGCCCAAGAAGTGCTCCATGTTGGCGAAGTCGTCCGACCCGGCCGCCACCTGGACCCCGCCGCCGTGGCCCACCCCCTGAATCTTGTTCAGGATCAGATCGCCGCCGTCCTCCACGTCGGCCAGGAAATTCTCGAAGACCGCCAAGTTGAGGGTTCCATGGTCGGGGTTGGAGGATGGGTAAAGGATCAGCCGCGTGTGTCCGGACACGCCGCCCTCAACGTGGCAGTTGACGCACTTGGCTTGCACAATGGGACTGGAAATGTGGTTCAGGAAAAAGTCCTGCGCCGAGTCCGATTCCACCTCATCGGACTTGGTGGAATACCTCCCGGCATCGGCCTTCAGGAAGGCCCCGCGCCAGTCCATTGCAATCGACGGCCCGAGTCGGCCATCGCTCAGCACGGGACACATGACGGTCACGTCCGGACGATCCGGCGTGGACGCGTACATGGTGTTCTTCATGCGCCGGTGCGCC
>JAJDTT010000069.1 GCA_022827025.1 Acidobacteriota bacterium | reverse complement strand
CGACTATTGCCACGGACTCGTAGGGGCGCCCCTTGTGGGCGCCCTCTTCCGTCGCAGCCTGCACGAATTTGCCATTGACAGGAGGGGGGACATTCTTGTCCCCCACACCGCGGGACGCCCCCCACAGTCGGAAATGGCTGTCAATGGCCATTGGCACGCACGGAATGTGACGCGCGTTGACTTCGGCGCCTCACCCGTTTACCTCTTTCGTAAGGAGTTCTCGCCATGATTGTCAAAATCACCTCGAAACGCCAAGTCACGCTCCCCGCGCGAATTCTGGATGCTCTGGGCGTGGGTCCCGGCGACCATCTCGAACTGACAGAGGGCCCCGACGGATTGACGCTGCGACCAAGGCGCATCGACCATTCCCGCCTGGGGACGCTGCGCAGCAAGATCCCGCCAGGACATCCTCCGTTCCAGACAGGAGATTTCAGGAAGCAGGCGTACGATCCGTCGTTTCGGGATTGACATCTCGGTACTCGTCCGTCTCCTTACCGGACATCCGGAATCAGAATTCGAATACCGCGTGAGCCAGCTACACGACCTGCTCGAACAAGGCTGTGAAACCTTCGCATCGAATCAAGTCATCGGCGAGGTGTACGCAGCAGTTCAACACCATTACGATGTGTCCAAGACCGATGTCCGGACGGCCATGTCTGACGTACTGACTAGGTCGGCCCTGCGAACGGACGATCCGTCATGGCAGCGCTGAAGGCTTCGGATGGACCGGGCCTGTTCGATCGTCTTATCGCAGGCGAATACTCTCGAGCCAGTTTGGAGGTCCCGACCTTGGACCGCAGGATGGCCAGGCTGGACGATGCTTTCATGATTGCCTGATCCGGAGGGAAGTATATACGTGGAAGGCGACCTGCGGAAACTAATAGACGATGGCCGGTTCCGGGAATACCATCGGGAGTTCCTGAAGCCAAGGGAATTCAACACGTTCGACGTTCTCCGGTACGCGGATTACGAGATACGTCACAGCAACGTGCTGGCTTGGCTGTTCCGGCCTGCCGACACTCACGGTATAGGCGAGAGATTCCTGCGATGGTTCGTGGAGCGGGTCAATAGACGGCTCGTAGCGGCAAATGAAGAGCCTCTTCCCGCGACCGACTTCGGGACTGCGAATGTCGTTGTCGAGAGAGAGCGGGACCGCGTCGACATCACGGTTTTCTTCAAGAAGGAGAAGTGTTTGCTCGCCATCGAGAACAAGTCGGTACCGGCGTCTTCCGAGCACAGTGACCAGGTCATGGGCTACCAACGGAAGCTACGCGCCAAGCACAGGGACCACACTGTGAAAAGCGTCCTGTTAACCACTTCGTCGGACGGAAGCGTTGACTTCCGCGGCATTGCCCATGTCGGTTGGAACTCCATCCACGAAGCCATCGGTTCATTCCATGAGAATGGGGAGTTCCATTCCGGTGGCGCAGGGGCCTTTGTCGGCCAGTACCTCGACTTGGTCGAAAGGTGGTTTCGTCCCACGGGAGGCGACGGCTTCAAGCCGCTACTCGACGAGCATCGCTCCGTCCTGAAGAAGATGCGTCAGATCCTGGCGCAGGATGGCGATGACGGCGTTGGTGAATTGGTGCCGGAGGATCGGTCAGACTACCGCGACACCCTTGTCAGGCTGGTAAAGGAATCCAGCCAGAATCCGAAGCAGCTTCGACGGGCCGTGGCAGACTACTTGAAGGGGCGGCGCTGTAGGACCTGGTCATCCCACAATCCCAAGAAGACGCATTATTGGCTGACTTGGACAGAAGCGAATCTGGCAGAGACCGCGCAGAGCCTGGGCGGTGAAGATGGCTTCCTCAGATGGGGGATGACATTCACATATAGTGGAGTCTACATGGGTTTCTATCTCTACCAATCTCCTCGTAAGGATCGAGAGGAGCCGTCCCCGTTGGATCGGATCAAGGGTTTCATGCACGCGACGCCGATAAGCAGACAGGAACCAGACAGATTTCTTATGACAGACAATGGCTTCGGCTGGTATCAGGTCTACCGCCAGAAGCTCCTTTCCGGCGACGACCTCGCCGAAATGTCCGGGTCCGAGACCAAAGACGAAGTACTCCAGAGACTGAAGGAGTTCATGGCGTCGGAGGAGTCAGGGTACAAACGCGTCGACGACTACTTCCAGTGCCTCGCCTTCAGACCCGACGGCTCGGGATCGACGCGGGAGGATTCGCCATAGCGACAGTTTGAACCGACGTTTGGGCCGGAGTCCGTCCCGAAGGCCGGGAAGACCGGCGCCGAAGCGTCACGAGCGCCCGCCCACACAAGGGCACCCTGTGCTCCCACCCGGTCCTCATCCACCTCGCGGGAACCGTCCACACGGCCACCTCCCGGTCTCACTCCACACCGCCCATGCCACATCCAAGGGCAAGACACCTTGCTTCCCATAGCCGGTCCGACCGTACAAGGTCGTAGATTTGCGTGTTTTCGTTGAATTACAAATACTTGCGTCATGCCAAAGGCTGTCCTGACCACCAGGGTCGACCCGGCCTACGACGATCTCCCGGAAGTCCGCTATCATTTTCCTCACACCTATCTGAATGCGATCAACGATGCACTCGGCGACTGGATCGTCTACTACGAGCCGCGCCGTTCGGGCGGACGGCAGTCTTATTTCGCGACGGCGCGTTTGGTGCGGGTAGAGCCCGACCCAGTAAACGAACGCCATTATTACGCTTTCGTCGAGGATTACCTGGAATTCGACCGTGCCGTTCCCTTCAGGGTCCGGGAAGGAGGGTTCTACTATGAGCGCCTGCTTCAAAAACCAGACGGGTCCACCAACAAGGGCAGGTTCGGGCGCTCGGTCCGGCTCTTGGAAGATGCCGAGTATTACCAGATTCTCGCTGCCGGATTCGCCACCGTAATCGAACCACGATACCGGCCGCTCGCTCCCGGTGGCCGGGATGTCCCGACACCGGTCGTCGTCCCCGGCGATCCCATGGAACCCGAAGAGCAGCGTCGGCAGATCATCACGCGGATTTCACGCCGACCGTTTCGGGACCGTGCGTTCGCATCGGCGATCAAGTTCGCATACGAGGATACGTGCGCGTTCAGTGGAATCCGGATCATCAACGGAGGCGGTCGATCCGAAGTGCAGGCGGCGCACATCCGGCCCGTGTCGGATCATGGTCCCGACAGCGTGCGCAACGGCGTCGCCCTGTGCGGGACAATGCACTGGATGTTCGACCGTGGACTCATCTCCATTGACGATGACTTCAGTTTGTTGGTCGATGAGAAGTCCATGCCGGGCAATGTCTTACGGTTGGTCAATCGGGACCGGCGGTTGAGACTTCCCGATCTCCGCCAACATCATCCGCACCGGCAGTTCCTGAAATACCATCGCAAGCACGTATTCAAAGGCTGAAAATCGGTACGAGCCTGCCCAGCGTCGACCAAACGCTGCTGGCTGTTTCCGATCACCGTCCCCCGGCAACCAGCAGCGGATGGTCGAGCGTGTCCCCGTTGGCCTGGAAGCCGTGTCCGTCCGTATCCACGTAGATCGGATTGGTGAACGCCACCGGGTTCATTTTGGACTCGGAGCTCCGGCCCCACCCCTTCTCCAAATTGGAGTTCTCGCCGGTCGCAACCACGATCAGATGGGCGTCCCGCTCCAGCTCCACTTGGATCGTTTCCTCGAAGTTCACGATGCCGTTCCGAAACATCTTGGGATGAGACTTGCGGGTGTAGTTGTAGCGGGGGTCCTGACGGCTGTTGACCAGGACCTGGACCCGGTCGACCTCCAACCAGTTGGGCGTCTGCACCCGTACTTTCAACGTCACCGACCCCGGCGAGATCACGCTGGATCCGATGGGCATTCCATCTCCGGTCTCCACGTAGAGGAAAGGCCCGTTGGTGATCATCATCCGTCCCGCCTTGGAGTTGGCGATGACCTCAGACGGATCGATCTTCCCCGGATTGTCGGTGGAGCTGGGGACGTAGGTCCTCCAGTTTCCCACGCCGTTGCCGCCGAAGACGCGGTGGGCGTCGCTCACGGCAACGCACCACATGTGGCGTCCCTGGTTCAGGAGCTGGAGCCAGCCGAAGGTCCGGTTCTCCCGTTGGGTGATCCCACGCCGGTTCCGTACCGGATAGGTCGGGTTGGGATTCAGGATCTCGGCGCTCCAGACCTCGGCCGCGTCGATGAGCGCCTCGAAACCAGCGAATCCGCCGTCGCCCCGCCCGTCGCGGTCCTGGTCGTTGAAGACGTAACCCACTATGGGGTGGTTGGCCTGGACCCAGCGGTCGGGGCCGCCTCCGAAGATGTTGCGCAGGACGATGGCGTTGAGGCGGGGGTCATACTGCCAGGCCGGCGCCCCGCCATCCTGCGTCAGCGGCGAGTACTCGAGGGGGAAGGAGTTGAAGTGCTGGCCCTGCCCCGTGAGCTCGATGCCGGACACGGTTCGCAGCAGGTCCCCCAGACCCAACTCGTCGATGTAGGGCTGCCAGTCGTAGATGCGGTTGTGTTCCGTGGTCGGGATGAACTCCAGTTGCTCGGCGGCGAAGTTGATGATCCGGTCGTAGGTGTTGCAGTGGTTGTCGCCGCTGGGAGAGGAGTGGGAATGGTAGTCGGTGCTGACCCAGCCGGTCGTGTCCACGGTTCGTTTGAGACTGGTCTGGACGTCGACGGTCTGTCCGGGTGCGACCGTGACTCTTCTTTCGACCAGGTCGTACTCCGGCCCACGCGTCATGCGGATCAGGTAATTACCCGCCGGAACCTGCTGGGTGAATGCTCCGTCGTGGGTGTGGTACTGGTGGTCGCATCCGTGGGCCCGATAGTCCGTGCCGAAATTCGGGGTCGCGGTCCCGTCGACGCCCAGAAACTGGACCTTGGCCGGGGACGGATTGCCACTGGAATCCCGGATCTGGAAACGGATGGCTGAGGCCGCCGGGAGCGACAGGTCCAGATTCACGGTCTTTTTCGCTGAGACTTGGAGACTCACCTCCTGATCGGGCCGTCCCAGGTCGGTGAACCGGACCGAATAGTCACCGGCCGGCATGCGGAAAGAGAATCGCCCCTTCCCGTTCGGATAGAGCGGGAGATCAGTCCCATCGACATTGAACAGCAGGGAGGATCGAACGGCCGGGTTCCCGCCCTGGTCAACGGCGCTCCCGGTCACCGTGCCGGTCGGCTTCAACACGGACGCGACCTGGCCGTAGGCGGCCAGAGGGCTGTCCGACACCGCCAGTGCAATTCCGAACGTTCTCTTTTCTCCGGGTCCCAACTCGACCTCTGCGCCCAATTCGGACAGGCCCTCGCCGCTCAGGGGCGCCCAGGCGTAGGAGCGCTTGTCGAACGGATCGATGCTGTCGGCGACGCGAATGGCGCCGGCTTCCCAAGTCTGTGAAAACTGGGCCAGGCGCTCGTATGCCGGAGGCGCTTTCCAGACCGGTCGCGGTTGTATCTTCCGGGCCTTGCCGGACTGGTTGTGGAAGGTGGAAAGGATCTCGACATGCTGCCAGCCCGGCTCCAACCGGTAGACGTGGCGCTGATACAAGCCGTCGTCCCGGGCCGCGGTGCGAACGGTCTCGA
>JAJDTT010000199.1 GCA_022827025.1 Acidobacteriota bacterium | reverse complement strand
AGATCCGTCAAGCCCTCGAAACCCGGAGTTCCATGTAAACTCGGGAGGTGTGTTCAACACTCTTGCCAGGAGAGATCGTCGAGACTTAGTAGGCGGGTTCGCGCTCTGATGGGTTGCCGTATCTTGTTGAGGTTCTGTTATTTCTTGTTAACAGAATTAGCAGTTGAAATTGCCACGCTTCAAGAGTTCAAAGATGCACGATCCTGGCTCAGGTTGCAAATTGCGAGAAATTAACTGCCCCCCAAGAATCGTTCGGCGACGGCGGGATGTCAAGTCGCCGGTCGCGAGTACGTGAAGTGTCCGGTCCTTTGAGGGCGAGGTTAGGATGAGCTTTTCCCAACAGAGAGGAAGCGGGGACGGAGCTGTATCCACCGCGCGCCGTGGAGCGGGCGATGGAGGTGCAGGAAGGCATCCTTCGGGCGATGAGTGGACAGATCAAGTGGGTCCAGGCTGCGGAGATCATCGGGGTCAGTCCTCGAACCATGCAGCGCTGGCGGCGATCCGGAAAGTGGTCCAGAAAAAGAGCGAGATGGTTCACTTCATGCCGATGGGGCGAGTCACTTCGCATACGCCGGTAGTGGAATACCCGCCGGATCGGGAACATCGGGCGCAAGTGGCATGGGCGTTCGTGCGGTTGGACATCCAGATGATCGTGGCGCACTCGCCGCAAGCGCGAAGACGGTACGAGCGGATATTAGAACGTGGCAGGAGTGCCTTCCCGCAGGGATAATTGAGACGGGAGCGGAACCAGGGTTGGCGTGTCCTGTCGGGACTTGCAAGGAGGGGAGATTGCCCCTGGTCCCGCTCCCTGCAAAGTTTGATGCGGTTGCGCCGGAAAAGGTTTTAGGAATTTTTTCCGGACCTCGCGCCGACCCCCTCTCACGGCGCGGGAGATCATGTAGGATGAGGCCCGCCATGCGGGTAGGAAAGGAGCTTTCGTCCGGTCGGACCTGGGCCCGCTTCGCCGTCCTGATCTTGCTCACCGGTCCGATGGCGGGTCCGGGTTGCGCCAAGGTGGGAGATCCGCTCCCCCCGCTCTCCCAACCGCCTCCCACGATTCGAAACCTGGAGCTGATCCAGGTGGACGATCGTGTTCAACTGCACTTTCCGCTGCCGTCCCCTGAGACGGATCAAATCCAAATCCATCGCGCGTGTTCCGGCGAGGACACCTCCTTGGACCCGGTCCTGACCCTTTACCGGCGTCAGCTGCGGACACGGGATGACGGCGCCGGGTACCAGGTGGAGCTGGAACTGCCCCGGGACGGAGTCCCGTGCGGATATTTCCTTCGATTCGCGGACCTGGACGGCCTCGTTTCTCCCCCGTCCAATCTGGTGCGGGCGTCCCCTGTCAAGGCGGCGTCAGCGCCCCGGAATCTCCGCTGCGAAGTCAACTCGAACCACCTGCGCCTGGAGTGGGACCGGCCCCGGTCCAACCACGACGGGAGCGGTCCGGCCAACGTCGTCGGATACCTGGTCAATTCCCGGCATCGCGTTTCGACCGAGGTGTTTCGGGACCCGGAATTCCGCTTCGGTCATCCCAATCGCTACCGCGTCCAGGCCGTCAGCCGCGATGCCGATCCTTTGATTCTGAGCCGGGCCAGTGATACTTTGACCATCGTCCCCGAAGACTCGTTCGCGCCGGGGGCTCCCCGGAATGTCACGGCGGTCGACTGGGAAGGCGAGGTTCGAGTCTACTGGGACCCGAACCGCGAGGCGGACCTGGCAGGCTACTTCGTGTACAGGGATAGGACAGGCGGAACGGTCCGCAAGATTTCGCCTCTGTTGCAAGATCGAATGTTCACGGACACCACGGTCAAGGAAGGCGAGACCTATCGGTACCGGGTCTCCGCCGTGGACAAGTCAGACAACGAAAGCCCGCCCTCTCCGGAGGCCAGCATTACCATCCGAAACTGAGGGGAAGGAGGTCTCATGAAGTTTTTCCTCGACACCGCCAACATAGAAGAGATCCGCAGGGGAGTTGAACTGGGCCTGGTCGACGGGGTCACCACCAATCCCAGCCTGATCGCCAAGGAAGGACGGGGTCTGGAGGAGTTGGCCCTGGAGATCTGCGAATTGGTGGACGGACCCGTCAACCTGGAAGTCGTCTCCACCGGCGCGACAGACATGATCCACGAGGCGCGCTACCTCGCCGGCCTCCACAAGAACGTCTATGTGAAACTTCCCATGATCCGCGAAGGTCTCAAGGCGCTCCACGTGGTGGCCCAGGAAGGCATTTCCGTCAACGTCACCTTGATCTTCAGTCCGGGACAGGCGCTGTTGGCGGCCAAGAACGGAGCGGCCATCGTGAGCCCGTTCATCGGCAGGCTCGATGACATCTCCCAGGAGGGAATGGGACTCATCTCCGAGATCCTGCTCATGTACGAGAACTACGACTTCGACACGGAGGTCCTGGTGGCCTCGGTTCGAAACCCCGTCCACGTGGTGCAGGCGGCCAAGATGGGCGCCGAGATCGCCACCCTGCCGGCCAAGGTGCTGGAGCAACTCATGAAGCACCCCTTGACCGACATCGGCCTGGAGAAGTTCCTGGCCGACTGGAACAAGCGAAAGACTCCCGCCTGAAGCGCCGAACCAGGGGAGATGCCCGCGGAAGCGTCTGCCGCCATGGACACCCGGGGACAGTTTGAAGAGCTGCAACGTCGGAACCGGGAGGCCGAGAAGGGTCACGACGCGGCTCGAATCCAACGCCAGCACGACGCGGGAAAGCTGACCGCCCGGGAACGGCTTGCCCTCCTTCTGGACGAGGGCTCGTTCCAGGAGCTGGACAAGTTCGTCGTCCATCGTTGCAACGATTTCTCCATGGACCGGCGCCGGATCCCCGGCGACGGCGTGATCACCGGCCATGGGCGGATCGACGGCCGCCTCGTCTACGTCTTTTCTCAGGATTTCACCGTCTTCGGCGGCAGCTTGTCCGAGACCTACGCGGCCAAGATCTGCAAGATCATGGACCTGGCCATGAAGATGGGGGCGCCGGTCATCGGCCTCAACGACAGCGGCGGCGCGCGGATCCAGGAGGGGGTCGTCAGTCTGGCGGGTTACGCCGAGATCTTCCTCCGCAACACCCTGGCCAGCGGCGTCATCCCGCAGATTTCAGCCATTCTGGGTCCGTGCGCGGGCGGCGCCGTCTATTCCCCCGCCATCACCGACTTCATCTTCATGGTGAACAAGACCAGCTACATGTTCATCACCGGGCCCGACGTGATCCGGGCGGTGACTCATGAAGAGGTGACCAAGTCGGAGTTGGGAGGCGCGACGGCCCACAACAACGTGAGCGGCGTCGCCCACTTCGCCAGTCCCACGGAGGAGGAATGCCTGGCCCAGATCCGGGAGCTGATCTCCTTCCTCCCCTCCAACAACGTGGACGACCCTCCCCGGTTCGAGACCTCGGACCCCGCCGACCGGACCTCGGAGGAGCTGAACCACCTGATCCCGGCCGAACCGAACCAGGCCTACGACATCAAGGACCTCATACAGACCGTGGTGGACGACCGCTACTTCTTCGAAGTCCACGCCGGTTTCGCCCCCAATATCGTCGTGGGTTTCGCTCGCTTCGACGGCCGGCCCGTAGGCATCGTGGCCAATCAGCCCGCCATCCTGGCCGGAACCCTGGACATCGATTCGTCGGTCAAGGGGGCCCGTTTCGTCCGTTTCTGCGACGCCTTCAACCTGCCGCTGGTGGTCTTCGAGGACGTGCCGGGGTTTCTCCCGGGCGTGGACCAGGAGCATGGAGGGATCATCCGGCATGGCGCCAAGCTGTTGTACGCGTTCGCGGAGGCTACCGTACCCAAGATCACGGTCATCACGAGGAAGGCCTACGGCGGCGCCTACTGCGTCATGGCGTCCAAGCAGATCCGGGCCGATCTGAACTTCGCCTATCCCACCGCCGAGATCGCCGTCATGGGACCGGAGGGGGCCGTCGAGATCCTCTATCGGCGGGAGCTCCGGGACGAATCGCAGCCTCCGGACTTCAAGGCTCAAAAAACCACGGAATTCCGAAACAAGTTCGCCAATCCGTACGTGGCCGCCGAGCGAGGCTACGTGGACGAAATCATCGAGCCCGGCCAGACCCGGCCCAAGCTGATCCGGGCCCTGGAGATGAGCGCCAACAAGCGCGACACCAACCCGCCCAGGAAACACGGGAACATCCCTCTCTGATCTCGTCATGTTCAAGAAGGTGCTGATCGCCAACCGGGGCGAGATCGCGGTGCGAATCCTGCGGACCTGCCGGGACCTGGGGCTTCCGGCGGCCGTCGTCTACTCGGAGGCGGATCTCGACTCGCTCCACGTCCGCCTGGCCGACGAAGCCCACTTCATCGGAGGGGCCCGGGCCGACCAAAGCTATCTTTCGGTGGAAAAGGTGCTGGCCGCAGCCAGGGCCGCCGGCGCCGACGCCATCCATCCGGGTTACGGGTTCCTCTCGGAAAACGCCGGATTCGCCAGCGCGTGCGAGGACGCCGGCCTGGTCTTCATCGGACCCTCGGTATCGTCCCTGCGCCTCATGGGCGACAAGATCGCCAGCCGCCGGATCGCGGAGGAGGTCGAGGTTCCGGTGATTCCGGGAACGCCGGACCCGGTTCGATCTCCGGAAGAAGCGTTCCGGGCGGCCCGCCGGATCGGGTTTCCCATCATGGTCAAGGCCAGCGGCGGTGGCGGCGGCAAGGGACTTCGCGTGGTTCCCCGCGAAGAGGAACTGGAGGCCGCCCTCCGCATCGCCGGCAGCGAGGCCCATGCGTCATTCCAGGACTCCCGGGTGTTCCTCGAGAAGTACCTCCGACAGCCGCGCCACGTGGAAGTGCAGATTCTGGGTGACCACGGCGGCAACCTGATCCACCTGGGTGAGAGAGAGTGCTCGACCCAGCGCCGGCACCAGAAGCTGGTCGAAGAGGCCCCTTCGCCGGTGGTTTCGCCCGAATTGAGGGCCGAGCTGGGGAGGGCCGCCGTGGCGGTCGCCCGCGCTTCGGGCTACTACAACGCCGGGACCGTGGAGTTCCTGGTGGAACCGGACGGCGAGCGAGGGTGGCGCTTCTATTTCCTGGAAATGAACACGCGCCTCCAGGTCGAGCATCCCGTGACCGAGCTGGTCACCGGCATCGATCTGGTCACGGAGCAGATACGAATCGCCGCCGGGGAACTGCTGGGACGGAAACAGGAAGAGATTCGGATCCAGGGGCACGCACTCGAATGCCGCGTCTATGCGGAGGATCCCGATAACGATTTTCTGCCGGCGCCCGGCCGCATCCGGGATCTGCTGGAACCGGGCGGTCCCGGCGTCCGATTGGATTCCGGCGTCTATGCGGGGGTCGAGGTCCCCGTCCACTACGACCCTCTGATCAGCAAGCTCATCACCTACGGTCCCGACCGCCTGGAAGCTCTGCGCCGAATGAGGCGGGCCCTGGACGAATACCGGATCGCCGGCGTGACCACCACCATTCCTTTCTTCAGATCCCTGCTGGAGAACCCTCGTTTCGTCGGGGGAGATCTGGATACCGGGCTGGTGGACGAGTTGACGGCTCATCCCGGCCACCAGGAAGAAACCGCTGATCCGGCCGTGCCTCTGGCGGCCGCCGCCATTCACCGAATCCTGGAAGAGGGGGAGAAGAAGGCGCCTGCAACCGCCTCGGGCAGCGCCTGGAAGTCCCGGGGACCCTTTTCCGGCCTGCGGGGAGGATGGTCCCGAACGTGAAACTGGATCTTCGATACCGGGAACAATCATTCGAGGCCGAGATCGACCGGTCCGGGAGCGGCAGGGTTTCGGAATTCAGGATCCGGCTTAAGGGACCCGCTGGATTCTCCCGGGATTTGACGGCTCGGCTCCTGGGCCGAACCGCAGCCGGTTGGCTCCTGGAGTTGGACGGACGGATCCGGGAAGTCTCCTCCTGGCGGGAGGGCGGAGAGATCCTCGTCTCCTGGCTGGGCCGGACCGCCCCGGTCGAGGCCCTGGACCCGAGGGACCGGCTCCGGCGCCGCGGCTCCACCACCGGCCAGGCCGGGGATTCGACCGTGAGGGCCAAGATGCCGGGCAAGGTGATCCGGGTCCTGCGCCAGCCGGGGGACCGGGTCGAGGCCGGAGAGGGGCTGGTGGTGATCGAGGCCATGAAGATGCAAAACCAGATCGGCGCTCCCGGCGCCGGGACGATTCAGGCTTGCCACGTCCGCGAAGGCACGAGCGTCACCACGGGAGACCTCCTCTTCGAGTTGAAGCTGGACGATCCCGGTTGATTCGACCTTCCTCGGAGCCTGCGCGGCAGAAATCAATCTACCGCCCGGACTCCTCGATCGCCGAAAGGATCTCACCTACCAGGTAGAAGGATCCGGCCACGACCGTCGTGGCTCCCGCTTCCAGGGCGCGTCTCAGAGCACGTACGGGATCCGGGACCGCGAGACCCCGGGGACAGACCTCCGTTAACCGTTGCGGAGCCGCCACCCGCGCCGACTTGAACGATGTGAAGTAAATCCGTTCGAACAGCGGAGACAGGAGCCCGAGCACGACCTCGATGTCCTTGTCCCGCATGATCCCGAAGACCAGCGATCGGGGCGGACTGGTGTGGGCTTGGAGGAACGCCGCCAGGTTGGCGACGGCGTCCCGATTGTGACCTCCGTCCAGGTAGACCTCCGGACGACCTTCGATCTTCTGCAGCACTCCCAGGGAACCCGCCTTTTCGACACCCTCCCGAACCCCGGTCCCGTGGCGGTCGAACCCCAGCCCCTCCAGGATTTCCGATGCCTGGATCGCCACGCCCGCGTTCTCGACCTGATGCTTGCCATGCACGCCCAAACGGTATTTCGTCCCCCGGAAGGAGAAGGAATACCGGCCCTGCCGTTCCTCCAATGGACGCAATGCGGGCAGATCAAGATCGTGAACCGCTGCGCCCACGTGGGCCGCCCGCTCCCCCAACACCCGTCTCACCCCCTCCCTCTGGGGAGACAGGAGCACCGGCGCCCCAGGCCGGAGCACCCCCGCCTTCTCGACGGCGATCTCCTCCACCGTGTTCCCCAACTGAGCCTGGTGATCCAGCCCGATCCGGGTGATGACGGAAAGCCGGGGGTCCACCGCGTTGGTGCTGTCCAGCCGGCCGCCCATCCCTACTTCCAGGATGGCCAGATCGACCCGGCGGCGGGCGAAGTACTGGAAAGCCGTCGCGGTCACGGTCTCGAAATAGGTGGGATGGAACCGCAATTCGGCTTGCCGGATCGTCTCCGCCACCTGGCTGAAGCAGACGGCGAATTCCCGCCGGGAGATCGGCTTCCCGTCCACCACGAACCGCTCCTCCAGCCGGATGACATGGGGCGAAGTGAAGACGGCGGTCCTCAGGCCGCAGCAGGACATGATGGATCCCAGAAACCGGGTGACGGACCCCTTGCCGTTGGTCCCGGCGACCACGACCGAAGGGAATCTGCGCTGAGGGTGATCCAACTGCCCCAGCAGGGCTCGAAAGGGCTCCAGGCCGAGGCGCATGGTGAGCACCTCGTCCCCCAGCCTCCGGAGATAGGCGAGGCACTCGCTGTAATCCATGTCGCCGACGTCAGTGAACGGGAAGTGCGTCCCGCGGCCGGTCGTCACCGGCTCGGGGCATGGTCCATGAAGACGAGCCAGTCTCCGATGAACGCTCTCAGGTCCTTCCTTTGGACCACGGCATCCAACATGCCATGCTCCAGGAGGAATTCGCTTCTCTGGAACCCCTCGGGCAGCCGCTGGCGGATGGTCTGCTCGATGACCCGGGGGCCGGCGAATCCGATGAGAGCCTTGGGCTCAGCCAGATTCAGGTCTCCCAGCATGGCGAAACTGGCGGTGACGCCGCCGGTGGTGGGATCCGTCAGGAGCGAGACATAGGGAAGTCCTTCCCGGTCCAGGCGGGAGAGGGCGGAACTGATCTTGGCCATCTGCATCAGGGAGAGCACCCCTTCCATCATGCGCGCGCCGCCGCTGGCGGAAACGATGATCAGGGGGATCTTTCGCTCCAGGGAGCGTTCCACCGCCAAGGTGATCTTCTCACCGACGACGGATCCCATGGATCCGCCGATGAAACTGTATTCCATGGCGGCGCACACGACCCGATGGCCACGCAGGGAACCTTCCGCGCAGATGACCGCCTCGTTGAGGCCGGTCGAACGGCGCGACGCCTCGATCCGATCGCGGTAGTTCTTCCGGTCCTCGAATTCGAGCGGGTCGGAGGAACGAATTCCGGCAGCGAATTCTTCAAATTCACCATCGTCCAGAAGCAGTTCCATGCGCTTCCGGGCGCCGATCTTGAAATGGTGGCCGCAGCGGGGGCAGACCAGGAAGTTCTCCGCCAGTTCCTTGTTCCATATGATGCTGCCGCAATCGGGACATTTGGTGAAGACCCCCTCGGTTCGAACCCGGCGATCCTCCTCCGGCAGAGCCCGAAACGGCCTCTTCTCCCGCTTGAACCAAGCCATGCCGCCATCATAGCGGAGCGGCGACATCCCTGTCGCCGGGAGTATCCATGTTGCAAGTGAAGGAGTGGCGTCATCCTTGGCGCCGTCTTACGACCTCGCATTCAAGAAAAACATGCCCCCCCGGAGGGGGGACTTTTAGTCCCCCCGTGGGAGTGGGGGTAGGAAA
>JAJDTT010000302.1 GCA_022827025.1 Acidobacteriota bacterium | reverse complement strand
CCACAAGGGTCGCCCCTACGAGTCGTTGGACAGCGGCGACGCGGTGGGCGCCGCTGATGGACAATCCCCGCCCAGTTTCTCGCGGGATCATGCCGGTGGCCCGGCGGTGGGGGACTTCTGAGAAACGCGCAGGAGTGCCAGGAGGGGGGACTTTCCTGTCCCCCCCCCGTAGGAGGCGTCTTTCAGGCGCTCTCTTTCATACCAACCGGGACAGGGACAACAAGATGCGGGAGCGGGGGTAGGAAAACCCCCGCTCCTACACGCCCCTGTTTCTTCCAGGATCTCGCTGGCTCATGGCCGGTGGGAGAGCTGGTGAGAAATGCGGGTTAATCCACCGCGTTGTTGCTGCGAACCCTTGTAGTTCTTCCCGGCGCGAAACGGTGGTGTGGAGTCCGGGGACGGGACAGGAGCGGGGGTTTTGCTACTCCCGCTCCCGGTTTCTCAGTGAATTGGACGGATCCGGCGGCCTCGACTTTCGACTCCCAGAAAAGAGGGGGGGGACAAGGATGTCCCCCTCCTTTACCAGGCGATCCTTAGCCGGAACTGAATGATTCGAGCCAGCGCCGTGTTTCTGTATCGTCCAAAGGCGCTTGGATCGGCGAGGGAATAGCGCGGACTATAGAATTGCGCCCGGTTGAAGATATTGAAAATCTCTGTCCCAAATTCCAGACGCACGCCCTCCGTGACCAGAAAGTCTTTCAGAATCGACAGGTTCTCGGTCGAGTATCCGAACTTGCGAATATCCGGCAACTGGCGGGTGTCGGCGAAGGCAATCACCCTGTTTTCAGGCGCAAAGGCGTCCACGTTGAGCGTATTTTTCTGCGATCCGTTGGGATCGTATCCCCCGTGGCTGACCCCGCCTCCCAGGCCTCGTCCAGTGCGATTGACTCGTGCCCCCAGGTCGATGGGGTCTCCCGACATGTAGTTGTGCCAACCCATGACCCGCCATCTCCCAATGAAATGGTTGAACAGGGTGGAGGCGTCAGCTCCCCATCGCTGACCCCGGCCGAAGGGCAACTGCCAGGTCCAGGTCAAGGCCATGTTGTGGGTGCGATCGTAAGGTGTAATGAAACGGACTCGGCCCCCTCCATACCCCTCATGCGACACTCCGGGCGCACCGAATACACCATAGCCTCTACCAGTGGCGATGTTCTTGGAAAGGGTATACGCCAGCAGAAAACTGAGTCCCCCTCCGAAACGCTTCTGAGCGCTGATGTTGGCGGCATGGTAGGAGGTAATCCCTCCGTGGGCGCCTCTCAGATTGACTCCCGTGTACTGGGGATAGGGACGCGACGCCTGCCGGACACTTCCAGTGAACCCCATGTAGGGTACGGGGACGCCGGTCGCCATGCCATCGGGGGACGATATCGGTTGATCGATGACCGGTCCCAGCCTGAAGATCCCGGGGGGCACCTCGTTGCGTTCCCAATTCAGCCGGTAGTGCCGGCCCAGCTTGCCGACGTAGTCCCCCTTGAGCAGGAGATTCCACCCCACCTCCCGTTCAATCCCGAATCCGAAGTTATTGCTGGTGGTCCACTTGTTGTCCTGGGGATGAATCCAGTGCACGGCGGTCCCGTTGGCCAGGGTCGGGTCGAGGTTGGGAAGACTGCCGACGATCTGGAGTCCTTCGGCCGGAAACCCGTCGTTCCAGTTGAAGGCCGGGGTCACTCCGCCGTCAATCGAACTGTACGACGGCTCTGCAGCCCACCCCAGGGCCGCTACATTCCCGCCGCCCTGCAGCTCGGCGCCCGGATTGGCGTAGGTGATACCCGCATAGGCTCGCAGTACGGTCTTGTCGTCCAGGGCGTAGGCCAGGCCCAGACGGGGCGACCAGGCGCCCCAATCCCGATCGTAGGCCCTGGTTCGGCCGTTTCGCCCCGGTCCCTCGCCGTTGAAAGTCAAGGCGCCCATTCGCCCGTCCGCCGCGGCGTTCGGAATGTCGGGACTGAAGTAGCCCATCCGGTGATAGGTTTCGCCGAAGGGGGTCCACCAGTTGTATCGAAGCCCGTAGTTGACGGTCAGTTGGCGGGTGGCGCGCCAGGTGTCCTGCAAATAGATGGCATAGACGCGATTGTTGACTCTCTTGTTGTCAGACGGCCTCATGAAGGCGGTGTTCACTTCTCCCAAGAGGTAGCTGGCCCAGCCGCGGCCGGTCAGCGCGATATCGGGGAACGCGGAGACGTTGCCGCCCGCGTCCATCTGATTGCCGCCGGCCAATCCTGTCGTGATATCGCTGAAGGTGAAATTGCCGTTGGTGAAAATCTGGACGTTCCGTCCCACGGCGGCGTATCTGCCCTGGATGCCGAACTTGTAATTGTGGCTCCCCTTGACCCAGGTCAGATCCGTATAGACCGGGTACGTGAATTCGGGCATGAACAGATTCAGGAAGAGGAATCCAAATCCGGAGGCGCCCTGAATGTTGGTGAAAGGGGTATCGGGCGTCACCAAACCTGTGAGCCCCGAATCCCGGCCGTGGGTGTTGCCCGGCTTGCCGATCTCCCGAGGCACTCCCTGGCCGGCCAAGCGCAAACTGAAGAGCACGTTGGGCCGCAGGGTGTAGTAATTCGAGAACCGATAGCGGAACTGTTTGCCCAGCGTCAAATGGGTGGTGTTGATCAACTGGTCATAGCCGGCGTTCCCGGGCCAGACGACATCCTTACGGTGCCAGTCCATCCCGAAAGAAAACTTGTAGTTGTCGGTAAACTTGTGGTCCGTCTTCAAGGTCAGCTTGTCGATGTCCTGCTCGCCCTTGTCCAGCGGGCCGACATGGTTGTTCACCGTGCCGGGCCGGTTGGGCATAGGGACGCCATCCTGAAAAGCGGCCGAAATGGAGCTGATCCGGTTGCTGGGAATGACGTTGCCCGGGAATGGATCGCGAATGAATCCTCCATGTCCGTCTGGCCGAGTAGTGGCCGGATCATAGATCTGACCCTGCAAGATCGGCCTGCCCAGGACATCGGTCCCAATCTGGGATCCCAGGAACTCGCTGAAATCGCCACGTCGCATCAACCCTGTGGGGACGGTCGAGGTCTGGCCGCCGGCGGTCCGTCGCTCCCGGTAGCCGGTATAGCTGGCCAGGAAGAAGTGCCTGTCTTTGATGATCCGCCCGCCGACGACGGCTCCAAACTCGTTCTGCCGGTGGGGATTGACATCTGCGGCAAACCACTGGCGGGCGTCCAGGACGTCGTTTCGAAAATACTCGAAAAGGCTGCCGTGGAACTCGTTGGTTCCCGACTTCATGACCATCTCCACGCTCGAGCCCATGTTCCATCCGTGCTCGGCGTTGACGTTGGCCACGGTTCGAAACTCGCTGATGACTTCGGGAATCAGCCCCGAATCCTCTCTCATGCCGAAGTTGTTGGCGGGGCTGGAGTAGATCCCGTCGATGTTGGTGCTCATGACCCCCACAACGCCGTGGATGTAGCCGCGGTCGGTGGTGTCGGTCTCCTTGCCGTAGGGATCGTAGGAGAAACCGGGCAAAGTTCGAGTGAAGGACAGACTGTGCCGGGCCCCCTGGTTGACCGCCATCGGCAGTTCCTCGATCTCCTCGACCACCCGGGTGAGGCCTGCGCTGGAGGATTGGTTGTCCACCGCCAGCGCCTGACTTTCCACAGTCACGGTGTCGACCACCTCGCCTATGGGCAAGGTGATGTCGAGCGTCACTGCCAAGCCGGAAACGACCCGTACGCCCACTTGTTCGACCGTCTTGAATCCGGGCAGGCTCGCGGAGATCGTGTAGGAACCGATCACCACGGCTGGAAAAGAGTAGTCTCCCGACTCGCTGCTGACGGTAGCGGTTTCGAGGCCGGTCGCTTCATCGCGGGCCGTCACGTCGACGCCCGGAATCCGCGCCCCCGTCTCGTCGGCGACGGCCCCGGCAATCCTGCCCAGATTGTCCTGGGCCGCTACGGGCAGGGATACCAGCAGCAGAATCAGAGGTAGAATGATCCTGACGGAAGAGAAAGAAAACTGCATTGTCGCGTCCTCCTTAGGGACGGAATATGGGTGAGCGGAAACATACTTGTACAAGTTGGAACGGACGCTACATGAGTCCGTCAGTGAAAGTCAACCCCCTCCCCCCGACGCCCCGAAAAAAGTCTCAACTTTCGCAATGTTTTTGGAGGTTTACAAGCACAACAGGTCAAGCAGACGCGCACCAGCATTGGAGCAAGGTGATCCAATGCCGGCGGCACGGCCAAAAAGGAAGCTGCCGAATCCCGGCCGAAATCGCGTAGAATCGGGAATCAGGCGTCTCTGCAACCTGGCTGGGCGTATGTAGATGGAGCTTTACAAGTCGGAACGTCCATTCCGGACAAGACTCAAGGCGGACGTTGCCCTTCCACTCTTGATGGGGGCATGGCTGAGTTCGACCTGGATCGGGTGCACACAACCGGACTCTACCCCGACATCCCCGCCGCCCCCGGAAACAAGTATTGAAGGAGCACCGGCTACTTATTTGCCCCGGCCGGCCGGCACCTTGACCTTCAACCGGGACATCGCGCCCCTGGTGTTCGAAAACTGCGCAACCTGTCACCGGCCCGGGGGTGCGGGCCCGTTCAACTTGCTCGGCTACGCCGACGTCAACCGCCGGGCCCGGCAGATCGTGACCGTCACGCAGAGTCGTTACATGCCTCCCTGGCAGCCCGAGCCGGGTTACGGGGAGTTCATCGGGGAGCGCCGCCTGAATATGGACCAGATCGGCATGTTGGCGCAGTGGGTGGCCGAGGGGGCCATCGAAGGGAATCCGGCAGATGCCCCCGAGGCGCCGGAATGGCCGGCCGGATGGCACCTGGGGGAACCGGACCTGGTCCTCACCATGCCCCGGCCCTACACCCTGTCGGCCGATGGACCGGACATCTTCCGGATGTTCGTCATACCGGCCGCCCTGAAGTCGGACCGTTATGTGCGGGCCTTGGAGTTTCGGCCCGGCAACCCGAGGGTCGTCCACCATGCGGTAGGACTGGTCGACACGACCCGCCGTTGCCGGCAATTGGATGAGGATGATCCCGTTCCGGGTTTCGAAGGCATGAGGTCCACCGAGTTTGCCCGCGCGCCCGACGGTCATTTTCTGGGGTGGACGCCGGGCAAGGTTCCGGCAGAGGGTGAAGACGGCAGGACCTGGCGGCTGAAAAAGGGCGCCGACCTGGTGTTGGAACTGCACATGATGCCCTCGGGCAAGCCGGAGCGGATTCAGCCCAGCGTGGGGCTCTATTTCAGTGACGAGGCCCCGGCCAAGACCTCCTTTATCATCGGGCTGGGGTCGCAGACCATCGACATTGCTCCTGGAGAGAAGGAGTACTGGATCGAAGACAGTTATGTGCTGCCGGTGGCCGTGCAGCTTCTGGGTGTTTACCCGCATGCCCACTATCTGGGCAAACAGATGCGCGCCTTTGCGCAACTTCCCGACGGCAGCAGGCGCTGGCTCGTCTACATCAAGGAGTGGGACTTCAATTGGCAGGACGACTACGTCTACCGTGAGCCGATTTCTCTGCCGCGAGGAACCCGGCTGACCATGCAGTACAGTTACGACAACTCGCCGGAGAATGTCCGCAACCCCCACAACCCGCCTCAGCGGGTGGTTTACGGTCCTAATTCCAGCGATGAGATGGGTGACCTGTGGCTCCAGGTATCGACGCAAGACAGGAATGACCTGCTGACCCTGCAGACCGACTACCGGGTCAAGGAGCGTGACCGGTTCATTGCCGGCTACCGGCACGCCTTGGAGATCGATCCCGAAGATGCCCGGACCCACGATCACCTGGGTCAGGTGCTTCAGGCGCGGGGAATGGTTGAGGAGGCCATCCGCCACTATCGCCGGGCGCTCGAAATCCGTCCCGGGTACGCGGAGAGCCACAGCAATCTGGCGACCGCCCTGATCCAGCAGGGCCATGCCGGGGAGGCCATCGACCACTATGGCCGGGCCCTGAAGATCAAGCCGGATCTGCTGGAGGCCCACTACAATCTGGGCGGAGCCCTGTTGGCCGCGGGCCGCATCGGCCAGGCCATTGCCAGCCTCCAGCGAGCCATCCGGATCCAGCCGGAGTTTGCCAGGGCGCACAACAACCTGGGCATCGCCTTCGCTCAGCAGGAAGACCTGGCCCAGGCCCTGTACCACTTCGAGCGTGCCGTGAGGATCGATCCGGACTTTGCGGAGGCCCGCAACAATCTGGGCAATGCGCTTCTCGCCACAGGGAATTTCAGCCGGGCCGTCGTCGAATACCGGCGCGCCCTGGAGATCGACCCCAGCTACGCCGACGCCGAGCGCAACCTGAAGCTGGCGCGGGAACTTCTACTGACTTCTCCCCATTGAGCGGTCCGGATACCTACGCAAATACATGTATTCGTAACGGGCCGAGACTCGAATTCGTATCCGTAGGGGCGCCCCTTGTGGGCGCCCTCTTCGGTCCAAACCAAGCTGCCGAGAGAAGCCACTCGCGCAGGACGATCTCGGCCGCCGGCACCGGGCGGGCGACCACCACGGGCGCCCCAACGCCGGTGTGAGGGACAGCACATCCGTTACCGGCGTTCGTAATAGGATGAGAGAAGCATGTGCTCTCACCGAGGGAGTTCCGGGATCCTCCTGGTCATCTGGGCTCTACTCACCGTCTGCCTCTCCCAGGGAACGCAGCAGGCCGTCGGTCCGGGCCGGCAAGCAGGAATTTCGGCAACCACCGGGATCTTCCGGGATGCCACGACGGACGCCGGGATCGACTTCGTCCACTTCAACGGCATGTCGGGGGAACGCTACCTGTGCGAAATGATGGGTCCCGGTGGGGCCATGTTCGATTATGACAACGACGGCGACCTCGACCTCTACCTGATCCAGGGCCGCATGCTGGGTCCGGGAAAGACCCTTTCCGACGCGGTCTTTCCCGTTTCCGATTCCAAACCGCTGATCGATCGGCTTTACCGAAACGACCTGCAGACCGACGAAGGCGGCGGGCGACGACTGCGCTTCACCGACGTGACGGAGGAAAGCGGGATCAGGTCGCCGGGCTACGGGATGGGCGTGGCCACGGGGGACTTCGACAATGATGGCTGGATCGACCTCTACGTGACCAATTTCGGGCCCAACCAGATGTTTCGGAACAACGGGGATGGGACCTTTACCGATGTGACCGGCACGACCGGCACGAATGATCTGCGCTGGAGTGTCAGCGCGGCGTTCCTGGACTACGACCGGGATGGCAGACTGGACCTTTACGTGGGCAACTACGTGGACTTCAGCTTCTCGAACCACAAGCGCTGCTTCTCTTTCTCTGACGCCGCCGGCGGCAGCGCCCTTGAGTATTGCGACCCCAGCCAATACGAACCGTTGCCGGAAAGCCTGTTCCGCAATCGGGGCGACGGGACCTTCGAAGATGTCTCCCACGAGGCAGGAATTGCCCGGGAATCCAATGGCGCATTGGGAGTGAGCACGGCCGACTTCAACGGGGATGGCTGGATCGACATTTATGTCGCCAATGACAAGCGGCCCAATCACCTCTGGATCAATCAACGAGACGGCAGTTTCCGGAACGAGGCCCTGCTGGCCGGATGCGCCGTCAGCGGGGAGGGGTTTTCCGAGTCCAGCATGGGGGTTGACGCCGGCGACTATGACAATGACGGGGACGAAGATCTCTTCATGACCCACATGTCGCTGAACGAGAAGAACACTCTCTATGTCAACCAGGGGAAGGCGTCGTTCAAGGATGCCTCCTATCCGAGCGGGCTGGCCCTTCCCAGCATTCCTTTCACCGGATTCGGAACCGCGTTCCTGGATTACGACAACGATGGCCGGTTGGACCTATTGGCCGTCAATGGACATGTGAAGAACGTCGAGGCGCTGGCACGGGCCAAGGACCCCTATCCGTTGCATCAGACCAATCAACTCTTCAGGAATCTGGGGAAGGGAAGATTTCAGGAAGTGACCGGTGCCGCGGGGGCCGTATTCAAGTTGTCGGAAGTGAGCCGCGGAGCGGCGTTCGGAGATGTGGACAACGACGGCGACACGGATCTTCTGGTTTTCAACAACAACGGCCGGGCGCGGCTGCTGACCAATCAGGCCGGAAGTGACAAACATTGGGTGGGATTGAGGCTTGTCGGCCGGCCCTCCGGCCAAGACATGTTGGGCGCCAGAGTCGAGGTCGTGCTGTCCGAAGGCCGAACCCTGTGGCGCCGGGTCCGCTCGGACGGAAGCTACGCCTCCGCCAATGACCCCAGGGTGCTGGCCGGGCTGGGGTACGCGGATCGAGTCGAGGCCGTGCGCGTTTATTGGCCCGGCGGACGGGCGGAAGAATGGAAAGAAGTGCCGGTCAACGCGTATTCAGTGTTGGTTCAAGGCGGAGGGACCCGGCTTTCCGTGCCGCCGCAGCGTCGATAGAGACCGGCTCAAGCGGTCCCGACCTGAGACCGTCTGCCGCAACCGGACCGGCGTGCCGCCTGATTTCACTGAGGCTTTCCCTGCAGGAAGTTTCCCGCATCGCGCTGCTTCTTGTCTCGTTCCTGCGTGTCCAGTTTTTGAAACAGTTCCAGCTCTTTCTGAGCCTCATCCATCCGTCCCAGCGTCTTGTAGATCTGAGCCAACTGATAGTGGGGTTGGGGCTGGTTCGGATCCAGGGCGATGGCTCTCTGCAACGCGGCCACGCCATCCTGCAGCCGTCCCTTGGCCACGTAGGCCGTGGACAAGGCGGTGTACGCATCGGGAATCTGGTTGTCGATGCGGGTGACGGCCTCCAGGTGCCGAATCGCTTCGTCGAACTTCTGGCGGTAGTTCTTGATGATTCCCAGTTCCAGATTGACGATCGGATGGTGGGGATCGATCTTCAGCTCCTTCTCCAGCGTCGGCTCTGCCTTGTCGTACTGTCCCAAACCGAAGTAGAGATCACCCAGCGCGAAGTTGACCCCGGGCGCGTTGGGATTCAGGGCGATGGCTTTCTCGTATTCTTCGATGGCCTGGTTCAGGCGTCCCTGGGTGGCGTAAGCCTCCGCCAGCAGTTGATGGGTGCGGAAGGAATCGGGATCGATCTCTTCGATCCGCGAGAAGACCTGCTGGAACTTGTCGTAGGCGCTCCGGGTCCGGTTCAAGTACGCCTGGGCCAACGTCTGAAGCGCTTCCAGCTCCTTGGGATGTTTCTTGGTGACCTCCTCCAGGTGCTCGATGCTCTCGTCAAGTTGTTGCAGAGCCAGGAAAGAGACCCCCAGGTAGACTTGCGCCTTGATGTTCTCGGGATTCCGGGAAATCGCTGTTTGGAATGCCCCGATCGCTTTCTGATAGTCATACAGGCTGTAGTGGGCGAGTCCCAGAAAGAAATGGGCGTCGGGCAGCTTGGGGTCGAGCGCCAGCGCCTTCTCGATCGACGCGACCGCTTCCGCGAATCTCCCCTGAAACTGATAGATGAGTCCCAACTTGGCATGGAGGGGCGGGAACCCGGGTTGGATCGCCAGCGCTGCCCGGTAGGCCTGCTCGGCGGCGCTCCAGTCGCCGCTTTGCTCGGCGCGAGCGGCACTCTGGAGATGTTCCTGAACCGCTGGAGGCAGTTGGACGGGTGTCCCGGCCGCCTGCATCCCCAGCAAGGTCAGAAGCAAGTAACCGTGAAGCGCCATTTATCAGGAGACCCCCAAGCTGGAGGTGGAATATTTGGCCGCTATTGACCTTTTGACGATATGGGCAAGACCGTGATTCTCCAGCCCGCCGATCCCGGTCAATTTAGCACAGCTTCCGCGAGCCAGTGCGGCGTCCCATAACCAGGCGTAGGGGCGACCCTTGTGTGGTCGCCCGTCCGGCACCGGCGGTCGGGATCGTTCCGGAGGGGTGGCTTGGTCGTGCGAAGGATTACGGGGCGCGTGAAACACGCCCCTCCCATGGGCGACTGGAAAGTCGCCCCTCCTGGCGTGGTTGGGACCGAAGAGGGCACCCACAAGGGGTGCCCCTACGGGGATTCGAAATCCGGGATACATGGACCGATTCCCCCCTTTTGCAGTAGATCGATTTCTGCGGCGCAGGCTCCTACGGCTCGATGATATTCAATTTCGAGCCCGCTGCAATGGGTCCCGCAAGCACCTGTTGTTTTCCGGACGGCCAGAGCACCTCGACCTGATCGACCTGCCCGGCTTCGCCGAGCCCGAAGTAGAGCGGATAGAGACTCTGCGAGAGGTATCCGGATTGGCCGTCCTGCACCTTGGTGTAGGTGGCCGAACCCGCCCGGACCGTGACCCGGGCGCCGAGCCCGTCGCGGTTCGACCGGGTGCCGGTCAGATTGACTTTGAGGAAACGAATCCGCTTGCGGTCAGCCAGATCGCTGACCAGGACCATGGGTTCGGAATTGAAATCGTTGGTCACGATGTCCAGGTCCCCGTCGTCATCCAGGTCGAAAATCACCGATGAACGAGATCCGATGGCGCCCCAGGCCACGACACGGGTGACTCTGGCTCCCCGGGCCCGGACCTTCTTGACCAGTTCGTGGTCCTTGTCGGCGCCGAGCGCGTCCAGTTCGAACCAGGGGATGAGGGTCCGGCCGCCGCGCCTGGGTTCCACGCCCAAGATGAATTCACTGTCCACGAATCTCCGTCCGTGGTCATTCAGCAGCAGACTGTTGATGCCATAGCGATAGCCGTAGTTCATGCAGGACGTGAGGAAGGCGTCTTCGAATCCGTCGGCGTTCAGGTCCCCCACACTCAATCCCCACGGCCAGTAGTTCTCGGCATTGAATTGATCCGACATTTCCCTGAAGGCGCCGTCTCCCTGGTTGCGGAAGAAGGCGTTTCCCCAGACATGATTCCCGTCGGTGGCCAACATCTGCTTCTCGGCGATCTCCTCGGGGAAGGGGATCTTTTCCTTCTCGCTGAACGGATCGAGATGCTTCCACATGTCCGTGTGCATGTCGGTGAGATAGAGGTCCAGGCGCCCGTCGTTCTCGAAGTCGAAGACCTTGATTCCCATGGTTCCCCACGGCGTCGCGGGAAACAGTTGCCGGCTCTTCTTCACGAATCGCCGGCCTTCGACGTTCTCGAAGTACTGGTCGTGTCCTTGCATGTTGGCCAGATAGAGGTCGGGCCATCCGTCGTTGTTGGCATCGAGCGGACTGGCGTCCCCCGACCAACTCGTATCCTTCAGACCCGCCTGCTCCGTGACGTCGACGAACCGGTTTCCGCCCTGGTTCCGGTAGAGGATGCTGGACTCCGAGAGCGCGGCATTCAGGTGGCGGTTGAAGGCGTCCGGCGTGGAACGGTAGTAGGTATAGGTCGCGTGATCGGTTCCCGTAAAGGAGTCATGGACGACCGTCCTGATTTCGTCCGTCGTATAGATGCCCACATTCACCAGGAAGAGGTCCAGCCGGCCGTCGCGGTCGTAGTCGAAGAAAACCGCGGCCGAGGAATGGCCCGTGTACCCGACGCCCGACTCGGCGCTGATGTCCTTGAAGACCCCCTTCCCGTCGTTCTCGAACAACACGTTGCCCCCGCGAACGGTGGTGACGTACAGGTCCGCGTCTCCGTCATTGTCGATATCGGCAAATGACGCGGTCACGCCGATCCGCTCCCTGACGCCGACCCCTGCCCGCTCCGTGACGTTCTCGAACTTGCCGCCGCCCAGGTTTCTCCAGAGTTCATTGCCGCCGGCCTGGCTCACGAAGTAGATGTCATGCCGCCCGTCGCCATCGACGTCGGCAATGGCGAGTCCGTTCCCGTGGTCGTAATGGGCGAAAATAAAGGACCTTCCCGCATCGTCGACGATCCGGTTGCGAAAAGCGATGCCCGACTCCCGGACCCGGTCCTCAAACGAAAAGTCATGGAAGGCTCGTAGGCCGCCGGAGCCTTTAAGTTGGGCCTGCCGGCGTTCTTCCAGCCACGGGAATTCCTGCCACAGGAGGCGTTCCTGCAGCGTCGTCAGGACATCCCTTTTCAGGGCCTCTCTCTGGCCGGTTGCGTTGCCATGGTAAAACCCGCGGACATGCCCTTGGGGATCGACCAGCATCCATTTCCCGCTGTGGTCCTGCGCCGGCCCGGCGAACCCGGCAGTCACGTGCTCCAGTACTTCTCGGGGACCGGTCAGGAGGCTCCACTGCTCCCCGTCGGCTCCGGCCGCGGTTGCGTACTTCCGAAGAACGTCCGGCGAGTCGTGCTCCGGATCGGCCGTGAAGGTAACCAGACGAATGTCGGCCCAGCCCGGCCGTCTCCTGAGCTCCCGTTGGAGCTTCGCCAACGCGGCGGTTTGCGACGCCGCCTGCGGGTCGCGGGTGCGAATCAAATCCGCGATCCATGCCTTGCCAAGTAGCTGGTGGGTCCCAAAGGACCGGGAGAGGTGATCGGTCAAGGAGAACTCGGGCAAACGGCTCAGTACGGGAGGTTGATGGTCTTGCGGGCTCGTTCTTTGGTTTGGCGCCTGCCGCGGATTCGGCGCGGCGGGCGGAGCCGCCGCCAGGCCGAGCCAGGCCATCACCCATACGCTGGCTGCCGCAATTGCCGAATTCGGTGGGAACATCGTTATCTTCTACGGGGGTTCGGAGAACCACTCCGTGACGGGGATAGGATCTTCTTTTTGGGGGACTCTGGCAAGGTCAATTCCGACGCTGCGAACCTTTCTCCATAGAGCCTGGACAGCCAGCAAGAAACAGCCTCTCCATTCCCTCCAGTGGTATTCTTCGGGGAATGTTTCGGTTCGTGGCAAAGGGCGGAATAGCCTTCCCGGCAACCGTCGGACTGACCCTGGCTCTGGTTTTCCTCGGGGTGGCCGGTGTCCATGCCGTGGCGGGATCGGCCGGGCTTCAGGATCCTGGCACCAAAGAGTTGACCCCCATTCCTCATCCCGACCTCAATGCCGTCGAACGGCTGATTCGGGAGCAACTTCAAGCGGAGCGATCCAAGTTGACGGCCAAGGTCTCAGCCGCCGAGGTTCCCGATTCGGCTCGGGCCGAGGCTTTCGGAGGGCTGGGGAGGCTCTACCACGCCTACGATTTCACCGAAGCCGCCGGGGCCTGCTACCGGAATGCGCTGGTCCTGAAGCCGAAGGATTTTCGCTGGGCCTATCTGCTGGGCCGCCTGCTGGAGAGCCAAGGGGACCTGAAGCAAGCTGTCGAGCACTACCGGCGCGCCGCCGACATAGCACCCGAAGATCTTCCGACACTGCTGCATCTGGCCCAGGCGCAACTGAATCTGAATCGTCCGGACCTGGCCGAACCGCTCTTCAAGGAGGCGATCTCCCGCGACCCGTATCCGTCGTCAGCCTCGGCGTTGGTGGGCCTGGGCAAGATTGCACTCTCTCGAAACGATCCTGGGGAGGCCATCGAGTACTTCGAAACCGCCGTCTCGATGCAACCGGAGGCCAGCAGTATCCACTATCCGCTGGCCATGGCCTACCGGCAGATCGGGGACTTGGAGAAAGCCCGGGAACATCTCAAGAAGCGCGGGACCAAGACTCCGGAATTTCCGGACCCGCTGATGGAAGAGCTCCGAAAAGTCAGGACGGGCAAGCAGTTCTTTTGGAGTCAGGGCACCGTCGCACTGAGCGAAGGACGGTTTGCGGAGGCCGCCGAGGCCTTCCGCCAGATGGTGGCCGCCGATCCGGAAGAGCCGATCGCCCATATGGATCTGGGGACGGCGCTGCTGCAACTGGGAGATGTCGGCGGAGCCATGGCCAGGTACCAGGAATCGCTCAGGCTCTCGCCGGGAAATCCCCGGCTCCACTACAACCTGGGATTAGTCTACACCCTGCAGAAGGCCTATCCGAAGGCGCTCGAGCATTACCGGAATGCCGTCGAGCTGGATCCCGGTTTCGAAAACGCCCATTTCAATGCGGCGAATCTATTGATGAGACTGGGGAACATGGCGCAGGCGGAGCGGCATTACGGTCGAGTGAATGAACTGAATCCCAGCCATGCCTTTGCCCGTTTCATGCAGGCCATGACGTTGGTGAAACTGGGCCGCTACCGGGAGGCGCGAACGCTTCTGGAATCAAGCCACCAGGCTCTGCCCGATGATGTCGATATCACCCACGCCCTGGCCCGTCTGCTGGCGGCTTCGCCCCAAAGCACCGCCGGCGATGGACGCCAGGCTTTGAAGCTGCTCGAGGGTGTCTTCAAGTCCCAGAACGAAGTGGCTTTCGAGCACATTGAGACGCTGGCGATGGCTCTGGCAATGTCCGGACAATTCCACAGGGCCTTGCAGGTGCAGCAGGGAATGATGGACGAAGTCAGACAAGCCGGGCGTGCGGATCTGGCCGCGTTGCTGGAAGAGAATTTGATGCGGTATCGAAGCGGTCAACCCTGCCGCACCCCCTGGAGGGACGACGATCCGATCTTCTCTCCCGTCCCAGGGGATTTGGCGCCGCTCAAGTCAACCGGGGAGGGTTCCAATCCAGCCTCGAGTTGAATAGAGCCCGTATCCCTGCTTTGACGCTGTGTGAGCGTGGTCCGGGCCGGACCGCCTCTACGAACCCGCCGGAGCCGCGTCAAATCGAACCAGCGTGAGGGAGAACGGCGGGCACGGCAAGATCCACTCCCGGTCCTGTTTTCCGACTTTCGCAACGGCCGGCTTGATGCGATCGGGAACCTCGAAATCGTTGATCTCCAGTGGCCCCGAGGCGGTCAGCACGCTGGCCGCGGTCTTCAACCGGCCGGCCCCCTCAAAGCGCAATCGGACGGAACGCTCGCGGCTCAGGTGGGGATTGATGACCGAGACGGTGAATCGACTCGAATCGCTCGATGCGGAAGCCACGATGTCCAGTTCCGGCAGCGAGTGGGTCCTGTCCTCGTCCTCGAACTGAAATTCACCGATGGTTGCTTCCAGCCCCATGACATCGGCGTTCATATGGTGTTTGAGCAGGTCGAAGACATGGTAGGTCGGTGTCCGGACCAGCTTGGGCCCCTTCGTCTTCAACACGTTGTGAATCACGTTGACGGAGATGGACAGATGAGCCAAATGCAGACGCTTCGCCCGGCGCATGAACCCGTGCAGCATGCGCGCGGCCATCAGTGCGTCGCGCATGGTGTCCGGCTGGACGAAGTCCTTACCGGACATGGAGATGGGAAAAGATTCAACGGGATCGATCTCCTTGTGCCAGGAACCCCACTCGTCGAGCATGATGCCGATGTGCTTGCGCTCCCCGATCCAGCGGTCGATGGACCGGGCCGCCTCGTCGATCACGTTCTTGCACTTCTCAACGCCGGCCAGGAGAGCGTAGGTTTCGGCGGCTTGGTTTTCGGCCGTCAGAGCCCGCTTCAAGTAGCATTGGACCGAAATCAGGTCGAACAATTCCGGGCGATCGCTCAGTGCTTTGAGCAGCCGGTCGACCCAGTCGTTGTGCGGCTCGCCATTGATGATGATATTGGCGTCCCGGGCATATTGGCGCATGTAGAACCCGTAGCGCCGCACCTGCATTGCGTACAGTTCCGGCGTCCACTGATAGCTGGTTTCATTGCCGATGGTCCAATACTTGACCCCGTAAGGCTCCGGGTGGCCGTTCTTTCGCCGCAGCTCGGCATACCGGGTGTCGTGAGTGCCGTTGACGTATTCCATCCAGGCGACGATCTCCCCGGGGTCGCCCATCCCGATATTGGTCTGGATGACCGGCTCGGCGCCGATGGCGGCGCACCACTGCAAGAACTCGTCGGTTCCGAAATGGTTGGACTCCACCTCCTGCCAGAAGCTCAAGCTGCGGGGACGCTGCGATCGTGGTCCGATCCCGTCTTGCCAGCGGTAGGTGTCGGCAGCGGTTCCCCCCGGCCAGCGAAAGGCGGGGGCGCGGAGCTGGCGAAAAGCTTCGATGGTGTCGAGCCGCAGGCCGCCGTCATTGGGGACGGCGGAGTCCTCGCCCACCCAGACGCCGTCGTAAATGGTGGCGCCGAGCATCTCCACCATGTGACCGAAGATCCCGGGCGCGACCCTTCCCAGGCGCTGTTCCGGATTGATCTTCACCACGACTTCGTCCCCGGTTTCGGGGCCGGACGCGAGATTGGACCCATGGGTTTGGAGAATCGAGGCCGGTCCGAAGGCCGCCACGAGAATCAGAGAAAGAACTGTTCTTTTCATTCGACATGTATCCTGTTCCGGACCAGGCGATAGGCTGCCAGGACCAGTGTAACTCCCGCCACGTCCGCCAGCACGTCTCCGACAGAAGGCTCGCGGCCGGGAACGAAGGACTGATGGATCTCGTCGCTCACGGCGAACAGCGTTCCCAGTATCCAGAGCCACACGAGTTGGCGAGTCCCCATTCGACGCCGCAGTCCCGAGCTTCTTCCCCAGACCAGGGTCAGGGTCAAAAACGCATACTCGATGAGATGCAGCAGAGGGTTGAGACCCAACCCGGCTCCGGGCGGGTGGCTCTGATGGGAAAGGAAGACGATCAGGCAGAGGGTGGCGAGAGCCGGAATCCAGTGCAGGACGGTCCCCACGTCGGCACCATCGCTACCACGGAAGGAGCTGCATCAGCCACACGGCCGCCAACGACCCCAGAATGAGATAAGCCGTCAGGGAGAGAAAGTAACGGACCCGGTCCCCCGTTTCCTCCTTGTTGATCATGGCGAAGACCACTCCGATGCTCAATGCCAGAACGACCAGGCCGGCGAGGTGGTTCATCGTCGATTCCCCGCCGCGATGTCGTAGCTGTCCAGCACCATCAGCATGTTGAGCAACCCCGCCGTGTACAGGAAGGTGTTGCCGTATTCGTACCCGAAAGAGTGGATGTTGCCCGCGCCCCAACCGGCCCATTTCCCGAGGAGGTAGGGAAGTCCGATGCTCAGGTCGGCGATGAACTTGAGCTTGCCGAAGAAACCGGGCCCCAAGCCGAACAGGCGGCCCTCCATGGAGAGGCCGAAACCGAACAACACCATCACGACTGCGAAGAAAAGCAGTCCCCGGGCCCACCGTCCCTGGAGCAGGTGGCCCGATCCCGGAATCAGCCAAGCGGCCAGACAGAGGGCGATGTTCGTGGACACGCGTGAAGAATAGAAAGAGTCGTCCCGGAGTTCAAGCTGCCTGAAGCAGGCTTGTCTGCCCGCCTGGATAGAATGACGGAGACAAGACGCGGGACTTTCACCACGGACTGTTAGAATTCCCGATCGAGCGACGGCAATGGAAGATCTGTTCGGATTTCGCGAATGGCACCCGGTGCTGCAGGCGCTGGGTGCGACTGGATTCACCTGGTTCATGACGGCCCTCGGGGCGGCGCTCGTCTTTGCCGCCAAGGACCTGAACCGGAAGGTGTTGGATGGCATGCTGGGGTTCGCGGCGGGGGTCATGATCGCCGCCAGCTACTGGTCCCTGCTGGCCCCGGCCATCGAGATGTCGGAAGGGGGCACCCTGCCGGCCTGGTTTCCAGCAGCCACCGGATTTCTGGTCGGCGCCTCGTTTTTATGGTGCGTCGACAAGGTGATGCCCCACCTGCACCTGGGTTTTCCCAAATCCGAGTCGGAAGGGATCAAGACCACCTGGCACCGGACGAGCCTGTTGATACTGGCCATCACCATCCACAATATTCCGGAAGGCTTGGCCGTGGGGGTCGCGTTCGGATCCCTGGGCGTCGATACGGCCATGACTCTCGGGTCGGCGGTGGCGCTCGCCATCGGAATCGGCCTGCAGAATCTTCCGGAGGGGGTGGCCGTGGCCATGCCGTTGCGCCGGGAGAAGGTCTCCCGCTTGAAGTGTTTCTGGTACGGTCAACTTTCGGCCGTGGTGGAGCCGGTGGCCGGCGTCCTGGGGGCCGTCCTGGTTTCTCTTTCGCGGCCCCTGCTGCCCTATGCCTTCGGTTTCGCCGCCGGGGCCATGATTTTCGTCGTGGTGGAGGAGGTGGTTCCCGAGTCCCAGAGGGCAGGCGACACGGATCTTGCCACCATGGGCGCCATCTTCGGATTCACCGTGATGATGATTCTGGACGTGGCTCTGGGCTGAAAAGGGCGCGGTAGAAAGCGGCGGCAGAAGGGATCGTGGTTTCCGCTCGACTCGGAGACCACCCCCCTGCGAATCCCAGCGTGGAGGATCATGGCACGAAGACGGCCCACTGTGGTTCTGGGAGTCGGATTGCTCTGCTTCTGGGTCGCGGCAGGGAGTGTCGGGTTTTCCTGGATCGAGGGCTGGTCGCTGTTGGACGGCGTTTACATGGCCGTCATTACTCTCTCCACGGTGGGTTACGGTGAGGTAAATCCTCTTTCGGACAATGGAAAGGCGTTCGCTTCCCTCCTGATCGTGGTTGGTCTGGCAACGGCAGTCTATACCTTCACCAGCCTGGGACAGACATTGCTCGAAGGAGAACTGGCTGCAGTTCTGGGGAGACGGCGAATGAAAAGCCATCGGGGGAAGCTCGAAGACCACTACATCGTCTGCGGCAACGGGCGCGTCGGCCGCACCGTGTCGTCCTACCTGGCCCGCCGGGATCTTCCATTTTGCGTGATCGAGATCGACGCGGCGGCGGAAGAGGAATTGCGGAAGCACAACTACCGGTACGTCATCGGCGACGCCACCGCAGACGAGAACCTGATTCTCGCCGGGTTGTCCAAGGCCAAGGCGGTCTTTGCCTTGCTGCCGTCGGACGCGGACAACCTGTACCTGACGCTGTCGGCCAAGGGCCTCAACCCGTCGGCGGTGGTCGTGGCCCGGGCATCCGTAAAGGCGGCGGAATCCAAGCTGGAAAGGGCCGGAGCCGATCACGTCGTCTCTCCCTACCAACTGGTCGGCCTGCGGCTGCTCCAGAAAGTTCTGAGTCCGACCCTGTTGGAGTTCATGGACCTGACGATCCATCGAGAACATCTGCAATTGATCATGGAAGAGTTCCGTGTGTCTTCCGGCTCGGCGCTGGCGGGATACTCGATCGAAGAAGCCCGGATTCGCAGCCGGTATGGCCTGATCGTCGTGGCCATCAAACGGCCCGACGGCCCCATGCTCTTCAATCCCGATGCGGGAGAGAAGATGGAAACCGGAGATGTCCTCGTGCTCTTGGGTCCCGAAGCTCAAGTCAGAGACTTGGACCAAGCCCAGAGAGTCTGACCACTGGCCGCATGCCGGTACGGGTGGCCGGGAAATCTGGCATTCGGCAGGGAAATCGTGTAAGGTAAGGCGGTCTTCGCGAGAGCGTCTGAAAGGAAGGACGGGTAGATTTGGCGTGGGCGGGGTTCCCGCCAGCCATTTCTTTATTCGGAAACGAGTTTCGACCCTGGCGGAGCTCATGAGCGGCTCGTCCGGGTCCGCCCCCAACTCGAGGAGAGAGTGGATATGAGTTCGGGACAGTTCGATTTTGCCTTGGCCATCGGCGGCGCCGCCGGTCAGGGGATTGCGACGCCGGGGAACATCCTGGCTCGGATCTTCGTGCGGCGCGGTGTTCACTTGAACGCGTACAACGCATACCAGTCCATCATTCGTGGTGGGCATATCTTTCTGACCATCCGACTCCGTGATCGCCATCCGGAGACTCACGGCGACAAGCTGGATCTTCTGGTCTGTTTGAATCAGGACACGATGAATCGGCATTTGGGGCTGCTGGGACCAGGTGCTTGCGCCATCTACAACAGCGACGCCATCAAGCCCGGCGACGCCGCCGACGGAGTCCAGTTGTGTCCCATGCCGGTGGTGGATCTGACCAGTGGCAATCGGAACCGGTTGATCCAGAACACGGTCGCCCTGGGTGTGATGGTGTCCCTGCTGCGATTGGACTTCGATGTCCTGTCCGCGGCGTTGAAGCTCCAGTTTGGGCGCAAGGGGCAGGCTGTGGTGGACGAAAACGTCACGGTTGCGGAAGCCGGCTACAAGTTCGCCGAGGCCAACTTCGATCCCTTTACCGTCGAGGTGCCGACGGGTCCCAAACCGCTTGCCGTGTGGACCGGAAACGACGCCCTGGCCATGGGCGGAGCTGCCGGCGGCTGCAAATTCTATTGCGCCTATCCCATGAGCCCGTCCACCGGCGTGCTCCACTGGATGGCCAGAAATGCCCCGGAATTAGGCATCATGGTGCGTCAGGTCGAAGATGAGATCGGGGTCGCCAACATGGCCATCGGCGCGGCCCATGCCGGGGCCCGGAGCATGTGCGCCACGTCGGGTGGCGGATTCGCGCTCATGACCGAGGCCATCGGCGCCGCCGCCATGATGGAGATCCCGGTGATCTTCATCAACGTGCAGCGGGCGGGTCCATCCACCGGAGTTCCCACCAAGACGGAACAAGGGGACTTGTGGCAGATGCTGGGAGCGAGCCAGGGAGACTTCCAGCGCTTCATCGTGGCGCCCAAGGATGCGCTGGACGCCTTCAATACCATTCCCGAGATCTTCAACCTGACGGATCGGTATCAGTGCCCCGGCATGGTTCTTTCCGACCTCCTGATTTCAGAGGGAACGTTCAGCGTCGACCCGGACGATCTCGATTTCCAGCCCCCGATCGACCGCGGCCGATTGATTACCGAACATTCGGAAACCGACGGATACAAACGCTATCTGGACACCGAAGACGGAGTCTCGCCGAGGGCTATCCCGGGGCTGGCGGGGTATGTCCACGTCGTTGCCACCGACGAGCACGACGAGGACGGGGTGCTGATCAGCGACGAGTTCACGAATCCCCACAAGCGCCGCCAGATGGTGGAGAAACGAGCTCGAAAGTTCGCCAAGGTGCTGGAGGACATCGAGGCGCCCCAATTGGAGGGACCCGCCGACGGTGAGGCGACCCTGGTGGGTTGGGGATCGACCTACGGCGTCATCAAAGAGGCCATTGACCAACTCAAGGAGCAGGGCGTCCAGGTCAACCATCTGCCCATCAAGTGGATCGTTCCGTTGCACGGCGACGCCATTCTGGAAACCCTGGGACGAGCCAAACGGACCATCCTCGTCGAGAACAACCATTCCGGACAGTTCGCCCGGTATCTGCGGGGCGAAACCGGCTTCGTGGCCGATGGCCACATTCGAAAATACGACGGCGAACCTTTCATGCCCCACCACATCGTGGAGGCTGTGCTGGAGCAGTTGAGAGGTAAGACGAACCACTCCGTTCCTTACCAGGAGATCATGGTATAGGATTCGACAACAGGTCGATCCGATTCGGAACCTGACACACGAAAGGGAAACATCATGGCTATGGCTGTCACTCAACAAGCTTCGGTCACGCCCTTGAAACCAAAGGATTTCAAGGGAAAAGTCGAGCCGGACTGGTGCGCCGGCTGCGGAGACTTCGGCGTGCTGCGGACGCTGCAAAGGGCCTGCGCCGAGTTGGGTCTCCAGCCTCACGAGATCCTCACGGTGAGCGGGATCGGATGTTCTTCGAACCTGCCGGGCTACTTCAACGGCTACGGGATGCACACCCTGCACGGCCGCGCCCTGGCGGTGGCCACGGGCGCGCAGTTGGCCAATCACGAGTTGACCGTGGTGGCGACCGGCGGCGACGGAGACGGCTACGGAATCGGCGGCAACCATTTCACCCACACGGCGCGCCGCAACGTGGATATGACCTACCTGGTCATGAACAACCAGATTTACGGCCTGACCACCGGGCAGGTCTCTCCGACCAGCGAAGAGGGAATGAAGACCAAGAGCACTCCCTACGGCAGTGTCGAGATGCCGGTGAACCCCATTACCTCGGCCATCATGAACGGCGCCACCTATGTGGCTCGCGGGTTCAGCGGTCAGGCGCTTCACCTGGTGAGTCTCATCAAGCAAGCCATCCGCCACAAAGGGTTTGCCCTGGTCGACGTCTTCAGTCCCTGTGTCACCTTCAACCACGACAACGACTACAAGTTTTTCAAGCCCCGGGTCAGGAAGTTGGAGGACATCGAGCACGACACCACGGACTGGAAGGCCGCCTGCGAAAAGGCGATGGTCTGGGGTGACGACATCTACATCGGTTGCTTCTTTCAGAAGCTGGCGCCCTCCCTCCACAGCCTGGAAGGCGTGCTGGACGAAGGCGGCCCCCTGGCGCACAGAGAACTGGGAATTTCCAACGAGCAGGCGCAACGCATCGTCAAGCGGATGATGTAACTTCGAGGGCGCGGACCTTTACGGCACCGCGGATTCGCCTCGAGGCCGGACCGGAGCCGGAATCGCGACCATCCGGGGCTGCTTGCATCTTTACTACTTGTTTCGGGTGGGACGTCCAGAGGCTGGGGACGCTTCGATCGGGTCTAGGAGTCTGCGCGGTAGAAATGATCGTAGCGAGAAAGTGGAGAATCGAGGCCAGATTTTCACGATTTAGAGGTGCATAGTTGTTCTATTCGCCGAGAAATCGGGGAAATATGGACCGATTCTACGCTTTCGCAGTAGATTAATTTCTGCCGCGCAGGCTCCTTGATGGAGCGGCATTCCTGGGGCTTCAGTCGCCGGGAATGCCGACTCCAACTACCGTGACCGGAGAGGCCGCAAGACGTTCTTTTCCTAGCCGGCCGCCGGAGTCTTCAGCCATGAAGCGGACGATTCTGGCCGACGAACCCTTCTGTCGAATCCCTCAATGCCTTCGAGACTGCGGGTAGGAATCGTCGGCGGAGGTCTCTCCGGACTGGCCGCAGCCTATTACCTGACCCGAGCCAACGCCGCTGAAGGACTGGACCTGGAGATTACCCTCCTGGAGAAGGCCTCTCGCCTGGGTGGAGTTGTCCGCTCGCGACGCGTCGGTGAGTTCCTCCTGGAAGACGGCCCCGAAGCCTTTGTCTCCTACAAACCGGCGGCCCAGGAACTGGTCAATGAACTGGGCCTCGGCGCCGACCTTCTGGGGTCCAGGGATGACCGGCGCAAGGTCTACGTCCTGGACCGGGAGGGTCTGGTTCCACTTCCGGAAGGCATGGTCTTTCTGGCCCCGGTCCGGAGGCGGGCGTTCTGGTCCACGGCCTCGTTGAGTCCGGCGGGCAAGGTGCGAGCCCTCCTGGAACCGTGGGTCCCACGATCCCAAATGGACACTAGTGTCCGGAAATTCTTCCATCGGCGCCTGGGCCGGGAGTTTACCCGCCGGGTCGCGGAACCCCTGGTTTCAGCCATCTACGGAGGCAACATCCGTCATTTGAGCATGGAAAGCGCTCTGCCCCTCCTCTACCGGTTGGAGCAGAATCAGGGAAGCCTCCGGAAAGGATTCCTGCGACGGCCCCTCAAGAGTTCATCCCAGTCGCTCCCCCTCTTCCTGGCCCTGCGAAAAGGGATGCAGCAGTTGACGGATGCCTTATGGAAACGCCTCGGCGGAACGCAGATCCGCACCGGGGTCTCCGGGCTGCGACTGACGCCCGTCGCCGGAGGCAGGTACCTGTTGAAGGGAAGCGGGTTCGAGGGAGTTCAGGACGTGGTCATCCTGTCGACTCCGGCTCCCGCGGCCTCAGGGCTCCTTGCCGGTCTGACCTCGGAGGGCAGCTCTCCCCTGGGCCGGGTTCCCTATACGTCTACCCGGATCGTCTATCTGGCCTACCGCCGGTCCGAGTTCTCGCATCCCCTGAACGGATTCGGCTTCGTCGCCTCCGAAGGATCCGACACGGTGCTGGATGCCTGCACCTGGGTCAGCAGCAAGTTCGATGAGCGCTGCCCCCCGGACTCGGTTCTGCTTCGCTGTGCCGTCCACGACGGACGCCGGCGCCGAGCGGCTATGAGCGAGGACGAGAGTGTGGCCCGGACGCACCGGGAACTCGAGCGTATCCTGAAGATCTCCTGTTCCCCCACCCTGAGCTACGTCTGGGACCATGGCCCGGTCATGCCCCAACCCGTCGTCGGCCATGCCAGGAGGATCGAGGGAATCCGCGCCACGCTGAACCGATTTCCGGGGGTCTACCTGACCGGCGCCTTCATCGGAGGAGTCGGAATCCCGGACTGCATCGAGACTTCCCGGAAGGTGGCGGAAGAGGTCGTGGATCGCGCTCGCAAGCGCATGTACGGCGACTAGTCTGCGTCGAGGGCGCAGCGGAAACCCAGATTCGTCAGGCCCGAATCGGGGGCGGTCTTCTGCCGCGCCGCCACCCGGTAGCCTTGGCAATAGTTGACGCTGCACATCCAGGAGCCTCCCCGGATCACCCTTTCGGACCCTTTTGCGGGACCCGCCGGGTCCCGGACGCCGCTGGAATGTCGGTAGTAGTCATTCCGGTACCAGTCCCGGGTCCATTCCCACACGTTGCCGGCCATGTCGTAGAGTCCGTAGCCGTTGGCGGGGAAGGAGCCGACCGGCGCCGTGGTGCGGAACCCGTCCAGCACCTCGTGCCGATAGGGGAACATCCCCTGCCAGAGGTTGGCCATGTGCTGTTTTCCGGGATTGAGATCGGCGCCCCAAGGAAATGGACCCTGATCCGACCCGCCGCGGGCCGCCCACTCCCATTCCGCTTCGGTTGGCAGCCGCTTACCGGCCCAACCGGCGTAGGCGACGGCGTCGTTCCACGATACCTGGACCACCGGGTGGTCCAGCCGATCCTCGATTGAGGATCCGGGACCGTCGGGATGCCTCCACGAAGCACCCGTAACGGGTTGCCAGCTATTGTCCTTTTCGGAAAAAACACCCGACCAACCGTAGGTCTCGGCCTCGGTGCGGTGGTCGGTCTCCTGGACGAAGGTGAGAAACTGGCGATTCGTGACCTCGTACCGGTCCAGCCAAAAGGAACCGACGCTCACCCGATGCGGCGGGCCTTCAAACGGAAAACCCCGGTCCGTTCCCATGAGATAGGTGCCGGCGGGAATACGGACCATCTCCTTGGGGGCCAGTTCCGGGAGGGAACGGCAGGAGGAGAACGCCAGCCAGAAAAGGCAAACTGACCATAGAAGAGTAGGGGCGCCCCTTGTGGGCGCCCTGCGTGACTTGCCGGACTCACCGGCGCCAGGCTTCGAAGGAAAGACGGCGCCGCCGGGTGGAACACGGCGGCGTTCGGAAGTGTCAACTCCTGTTGCCACGGCTCGTTACGCGGGGGCGGCCCGGCGCCGCCGGTTGAACAATCCCAGAAGTCCCGCCGAGAAGAGGGTCACCAGGCAGGAACTGGGAAGCACCCACATCCAGGAGACGGCCTTGACCTTGACCAGCAGGCGGTTGCCGGCGATCTCGATGGAATCGTCGGGCCGGATCTGGGTTTGAGTGACCGGCTCGTCGTTGATCCGGGTTTCGGCCAGGCCCTCCAACCGCCAGCCGCTTTCGGTTCTCCGGACGACGGCATGACGGTCGGCCACCCCCTCACCGGATAGGACAAATTCGTTCGCCCCTGATTCCGATCCGATGACGTTGTCCCGGTCGCTTGACGGCTCCCAGCGCACCGTCTCCGTCTGACCGGGCGCGTCCACGTAGATGAAGATGTCCGGGTGGGTCTGCAACCAGGTGGCGAGGGAGAGATAGAAGCCTACGGCCATGCCCAGGAATCCCGATACGATCATCATCCGGCCGCTACAGCGGAATTTCAGGAATGCTGCAAAGAACATGCCGCCCAAGGCCCCCGTGATGTAGCTGCTGATCCGAACGGTGAGATCGAAGAGGTTGCCCCGGGTCTCCTCGGGAATGGTATTGAGATAGAGGCAGAAGCCGATGGCGAACAGGCCCGCCAGAATCGTGATCAACCGGGCCAGCTTCAGCTCGGCGGCCGCGTCGAGGGCCTTCTTCCGAAGGCGGCGGAAGAAGTCGACGGTCAATACCGTGGCCACCCCGTGCATCCCCGAGTCCAGGCTGGACATGGCGGCCGAGAACAGGGCCGCCACCACCAAACCGGCCAGTCCGCGGGGCATGCCGTGGGCGATGAAATGAGGAAAGGCCTGGTCGGGCGTGCCCGGGAGTTGTCCCAGGTAGAAGGAGTAGAGGGCCATTCCGGTGAGGCCCAGGGAGAGGGCGATGGTCATGTCGGCGCCGAGATTGGATGCGAACGAGCGCCGGGCGCCCTGCACCGAGCCGGTGGTGAGGTACCGTTGGATCGCCACCTGGTCCGATCCGGCGGTGCAGGTCCACCAGAACATGGCGTAGATGGCCATGCCCAGCAGGCTGACCCGGACATAGGGGTCGAAGGCAAAGAAGGGTTGCGGTTCCCGCTCCGCCTGCATCACGTCGTTGAACCAGGTGGCGGGACCGGTCCCGGTCTCGAAGAAGACGAATCCCACGGTAAACGCCAGACCGGCGAAGAGGATGGCGAACTGGGCCACGTCGGTCCAGATGACCGCCCGCATCCCGCCCATGGTGGTGTAGACGATGGCGATGGAGCCGATTCCCAACACCACCCAGATAAAGGGCAGACCGGTCATCCGGACCATGGCGAAGGAGGCGGTGTAGACGATCATCCCCATCCAGAACAGCCGGTTGAGCATGAACAGGATCGAAGCGAAGAGACGGGCGCCGAGACCGTATTGCGCCTCCAGGTATTCATAGGCGCTGGTGAAACGCTTGCGCATGAAGAACGGGATCAGGACCAGAGTGACCAGCGCCAGGGTGAAGGGAATATGCATCTGGCCTCCCCAGATGCCCAGACCGTTCTTGATGATCTCGCCGGGGCTGGAGAGGTAGCTGACCGTGGACAGGAGGGTGGCGAACATGCTCACGCCCACCACGAACCAGGGCATGCTCCGGCCCGCCATGAAGTACTCTTCCGTCGATTTCTGCTTCTTGCTGAAGTAGTAACCGGCGATCAACATCACGATGAAGTAGAGGACGACGGCCCCGAAGTCGATGGATTGGAGGCCATCGAAGCGGTCTGGTCTGCCCTGGTCGAGGGCTAGCAACATGGGTTCACTCCTGTTCTCGCAGTGAGGGAAGGTCGATTCGATGCCGGCCGGGTCCGCGCGGGGCCAAGAACCTCCCTTCGCGTTCCCAAAGGCGCGGCGGGGCTATTTCGCTGCCCGGTAGACCGGCTTGCCGATCCCGTGGTCGTAGTCCTGGTAATGGGCGGCCAGGACATCGTGTCCGAAGTCCCCGTTCCAGTCTCGCCAGACCGTGTGGCTGTGGTTGGCCCGGTTCTGGGTGTTGGCGTATTCGATGAGAAAATCGGGCGTCTGGACCCTGTAGTAGACCCCTTCTCCGGGCTTGGTCCCTCCGGCCCAGGCGAAGTGGATCTTCTCCCTGGCCGTCCCGTCGAAGCGATCCATTCTCCCCTTGGTGATGGTGGCGGACCCGTTGGCGGCATACTCCCGCACGAGGCTTCTCAGCGCCTGGTACTGCTCATCGGTGAGCTCCGCGGCTGCCAGCCCGGGAGGTTCGTTGACCAGCCGCGCCCGCTTGTCGACGAAGCTCAGGATGTCCCTGTATGCGACGTGTTGCACGACCGCCAGATCACGCTGTCCGGACTCCAAACTCTGCAGCAACTGTTTGGCCTTGTCCTCTTCCGGGCCCAGCACTCTCAGGCCCTTGTCGGGTCCTCCGCGGACTTCGTGGGGATTGGCGCCGAAGAAGGCCGGGGTGGCGGAGACCAGCTTTCCGTCCCGGACGGTGAAGTTCAGCGAAAGATGGTGCCCTTCCAGCCGCCAGCCCCAGGTCCCGGTCGCCGACGGCTTGCCGAAAACGGTGTAGTAATACGCTTCCCGGTCACGGTTTCCTGAAGTGTCGTTCTCCAGGAGCCGGAGGATCTCCTCCAGTTGGATCACCCCTTGAACCTTGGAGTAGCCCTGCTCGCTCATACCGGCCCGCAGCAGGTTGTGGGCCAGCTTCTCCTGCTCGTCGTCCATGTACTTGTAGCCGATGCCGGGACGGGCGTAGCCGTAAGCCCTCTGGTAGCCGCTGTCGGGAAAGTAGTGCCACTCCACCCGTTTCGCGCCGTCGAAGGAATGCAGGGTCACGGCCTTCTGCATGGCGGAGAGGGAATCCAGGAAACGATTGGCTTCTCTGATCATGGCTTCACCATCCCCGGACGCGCCGGAGAACGCAACCAGGGAGGCGGCGCCCAGCAACAGCACCAAGAGTCGAAATCTCATCAGCTCGCTCCATAGGGTTCGAAGTGGTTCGCCGCCCCAGGAGCCTTCGTGGCAGAAATTGATCTAATGCGAAGGCGTAGAATCGGTCCATATTCGTGCGATTTCTCGGCGAATAGAACAACTATGCACCTCAAAATCGTGAAAATCTGGCCTCGATTCTCCACTTTCTCGCTACGATCAATTCTACCGCGCAGACTCCCAGGTCCCCGGGTCGGGGGCGATCGGGAGATGATTATAGCCGTTGGTTGATGTCGCTGCCAGGACTTGAGGACGGGACTTCCCCCATGTTGTCATCGTCAAGAGAACAGGAGAAGCAGGTCTCGACGAGGATCGGATCGAGGTGGGCACCCACAAGGGTCCCCCTACGGGGTTCGAATCCGAGGCTGAACCCGTTCCGACTGGCCTGCCTGCTCGCCCGCCCGCAACTCCTCCTGCCATATGATCTGATACGATGAATACTTGTATTCAGACGCCTCTGGAGGACCGCTAACATGGCAACTTCGATTCGACTGGCACCTGAAACTGAACAACGGCTTGCTTTTTTGGCCTCGCAGACCGGACGCACCAAGGCTTTCTACCTGCGTGAGATGATCGAGCGTGGCCTCGAGGATATGGAGGACTATTACCTTGCCGCGGACGTACTGGAGCGCGTTCGTCAAGGAACAGAGACGGTGTACTCTTCCGCCGACGTGAGAAATGCTCTCAACTTGGACGATTGAGTACACCGCATCCGCCCGGACCCAGCTTCGCAAGCTCGATAAGCAGATGGCTCGCCGCATTGTCGATTACATGGAGGAGCGGGTTGCGGGACTGGGGGACCCACGGAACCTGGGAAAGGCACTAACCGGCCCACTGGGTGAGTTGTGGCGTTATCGGGTAGGGGATTGCCGAGTGATCTGTGACCTTCAGGACGATGCTTTGCGAGTCCTGGTGGTGAGAGTCGGTAGCCGCGACAAGGTGTACCGGTGAAACAGAAGAAAGATTAGGTCACCGTGGCCCGGGGAATACTGCCAGGAGGCTGTCCGAGAACTCGGCAATGAGCGACTTTCGTTTCCACCAATGATCACGAGTTAATCGGCCCTTGCGACCCTTTTTACGACCAAGGAGGGCCGTCCCCTTGAAAAAATCGGCATGGGGTCAGAGGGGAGGGTCGATCCCGAATTTCCGGCTGGTCTCTTCGATCCAGGGGAGCACCGCCGGGGACACGGGTATGCCGTGGCGGATCCGGTGTTCGTAAGTCCGGTGTTCCAGCTCACCGGGAATGAGGACCCGATCGTGGCCGGCCACGGTGGGGGTCCGGTGCAGGGTGTCGATGAGGTCGTCCATCATGGCCTTGAACCGGGCCGCCGGCTGGAACGCCGAGACGTCGATGGCCGCCACCCAGTGGTAGTTCTCCCCGGCCACGATGCGGGGTCCGATGTTGCCGCCGGCCAGGACGCCGCAAAGAATCTCCACCACCAGCCCCAGGCCATAGCCCTTGTGCCCGCCATGGAGAAGACCGGCGCCGCCCAGAGGCAGGTGCGACCCGGACTGGAGACCCACGGTGGCATCCGTCAAGGGGTCTCCCTTCTCGTCCACCATCCAACCTTCGGGCATCTTTTTCCCGGCCAGGTGTGAGAGGTAGACCTTCCCCCCGGAGACCACCGTGGTGGCCATGTCCAGCTCGAAAGGAGGATGCTTTCCGGCGGGTGCGGCCAGGCTCATGGGATTGGTGCCGAGGCGCGCCTTGCGGCCGAAAGAGGGGACGGCAGCAGGCGTGGTGTTGGTCATGGTGATGCCGATCATGTCCTGATCAACGGCCATGAGGGGATAGTAGGCGCACATCCCCAGGTGCGTGCTCCGCGTCACCGAGACCATGCCGATGCCGTGAGAGCGGGCGCGTTCGATGGCCAGCTCCATGGCTTCCCAGGCAGCCACCTGTCCGAAGCCCCAGTCGCCGTCCAGCAACAGGGCCGCCCCCTGGTCCTTGAGGATCTGGAGATTCGGCTCCAGGTTGATCTCTTGCAGGTCGGGCCGGACCTGATCGATGCGATCCAGGTAGGGCTGAACACAGACGAAGACGCCGTGGGTGTCGACCCCTCTCAGGTCGGCCTTGATCATGACCTCGGTGGTGCGTTCCGCATCCCGGGCCGGGGTCCCCTTGGCCAGGAGGATCTGCTCGGTCCAGCGGCGGAGAGGATCGGCGTGGACGTGGGTTTCAGGCTGGGTCATGGTCTTGCCTTCTTCCTGGGTCGATACTGCCGGGAACTCGCTCCCCCGGCCGCGGGGCGCTCGAACCGGGTTACGCGTTGGGCCACTGTCTCATGTCCAGAAGCCGCATGGGAAGCCGGGGAATCGCCCGGTCGATCCGCTCCATGGTTTCCCGGCTCAATGTCCCCCTGCCGATCCAATCCAGGTTGTCCTCCAGTTGGGAAAGGGTCTCCAGACCGGTCAGAACTCCAAGGACGCCTGGAAGGGAGGCGACATAGCGCAGCGCCAGGGAGGCCAGACCCTGCTCACCCGCGATTCGGGCCAGCTCCCGGCGGACGGGATGCAGTTCCTGGAGAAAGTCGGGCAGGTCGTCGTCGGAGAGTCCCAGGACGCCCTGCAGATAGACGCTGCGGACGAACACGGCGATCCCGCGCCGCGCCGCCCGGGTCGGGATCTCGCATCGCAGGAAGCGCCGGTCCAGGATGTTGGTGGGAATCTGGATCGCTTCGATTCCCTCCAGGGACAGCGCCTCCAGCGCCTGGTCCGGCTCGTAGACCGAAACTCCCACGTGTTCGACGTAGCCCTTCTCCTTCAGGGCCAGTGCGGCGTCCAGGTAAGGCAGGTCGTCGTAGCGGTGAAACAGGCAGAGGGGCAACCGGTCCAGATCCAGGTTGCGGAGGGCCCGGACGATTCCCCTTTTCAGAAAACGGTCGGGATGCGCGTACCCGGATTGGTGGACCCAGGGGAACTTGGTGATCACGAAGGCCCGGTCCCTCACTCCCAGATCCTTCAGGGCCCGGCCCAGGACCACTTCCGACTCGCCGTAGAGAGCCGCCGTGTCCAAGGCATTCACGCCCCCCTCGAAGGCCCGTTCCAGGATCTTCAAGACGGCCCGGTAGGAGGGTTGGCCCACCTGGTTGGCGATCCCGTAGTCGAAGCCGAACTGAGCGGTCCCCAGGACCAATTGGGAGAGATGGTGTCCGTGAAAACTGACCTTCTTCATGTTGCTGGCCGCGGTCACCCTTCCTTTTGCTGGGTGTGAATGGTCAGGCCTTTCAGTTTCCCGAGGGGGACTCGAGTCGTTGCGAGGCTCAACAGGTAACCCGTAACCAAAGTGACGACACTGCCCAGCGGGGCGTACCAGAGGAAATTCATGGAGGTCCACTGGGCGGCCGACACCACGGCGGCAAACCCGCACAGGGCGCCGCCCAAGACTCCGGGGGCCGTCGTCCGGGTCGAGAGCATGCCCAGGATGAAGATGCCCAGGAGGCTCCCGGTGAAGAATCCGGCCAGGGTCTTGGAGGCGTTCAGGATGCCCGTGAAAAACGAGTCGACAAAAAGGGCACACACGGTGGCCGCGCCGCCCCAGAAGACGGTGAAGAGTCGGGACACGTTCAGATTTCTCCTCTCATCGTCCTCGGGCCGAAAATAGCGCTGGTAGAGATCCTTCATCGTGGAGGTGGAGAGGGAGTTGATGGCGGAGTCGATGGTGGACATGGCGGCTGCGAACATGGCCGCGATGAAGACTCCCGAGATCCCTGCCGGGAGTTCGTGGACGACGAAATGGGGAAGGACGGCGTCACCCTTCAGTCCCTCGGCCAGGCGGGCCGGAAACTGCTGGTAGAAGACGTAGAGGGCGCCCCCGACGAAGAGGAGCAGCAGGGCGGCCGGGACGACCAAGACCGCATTCAGGATCATGGAATTGCGGCCCGCCCGGAGCGTCGGCGTGGTCAGGTACCGCTGCAGCGTGATCTGGTCCGCGCCGTACATGGACAGATGGGTGAAGAAACCGTTGATGAGGACCGCCACCAGCGTCACTTCAGCCCAACTGTTCCAACTGGTTTCAATACGGAAGGGGCCTCCTTGGGAGGCCGCAGCGACGATTTCTCCCAGGCCTCCGTCGACCCGGAGAATCAGGATGGCCGTCACGAGAATGAGTCCGCCGAACAGGACGGCCGCCTGAACCACGTCGGTCCAAATGACCGCCTTCATTCCGCCCAGGAGGGTGTAGAGCGTCGCCAGCCCGCCGATGAGCAATATGGTCCATTGCAACTCCAATCCGGTGACGGTGGAGAGGACCAGAGAGGGCGCGTAGATCACGACAGCCAGGTAGCTTCCCCTCAGGAAAAGGAAGAGCACGCTGGATGCGAGGCGGACCGAGGGATCGAATCGCCGTTCCAGGTACTCATAGGCCGTGAAGACCCGAAGCCGGTGGTAGAAGGGCAGGAACACCCAGATGACGATGGGGGTGACGATGGGGATGGTCACCAGGGTCAGTCCCAGGGTCAAATCGTTCTCGTAGACCCAGCCGGGGCTGCCCAGCAGGCTGATGGCGGAGAACAGGGAGGCGAAGATGGAGACGCCCACCGCGACCCAGGGCATCCTCCGGCCGGCCAGGAAGTAGTCTTCGGTGTTGTGCTGGCCCCGGAAGAAGAAGGACCCCATCCCCACGACCAGGACGAGGTAGAAGACGAGGACGGCGTTGTCGAGAGCTGTGAATCCCTGCAATCGGACCTCGAGCCTGTGGTTCTCAGTCCAGTCGGCACAAGACCTCGCGGCCCCGGACCTGCAGGCATAAGTGAGCGAACCAGCTATCCGGGCGGGCTGGACGCAGCCGACAATAAAGAGGTGCGGAATAGCTGTCAAGAAGGGCAAAATGCCGTGTGAGGAGTGTGCCAGGGTGTCCAAAACAAGTGACCGATGATTTACGTAGTGGGGTAGCTGGAATACGCAACAGTCTCGCCCTCGACTGAAATCTTCCGTCGACCGAACCGTCTGAGGTTTGTCGAGTGGAATTTCCAAATGATCGATGAGTACAACTTGCTGGATTGTCGTTTCCATGGGACTTCTCGGAAAGAACAGCGTCAGGGAGAAGGCTGGTTTGCATCTGCGCCGAGTCGCCGGTAGATTAATTGAACGTACTCGCCGCCAGCGTGCTGTCGGCTCAGGGGCCGCTCTTCGGAGCGGCCCTTGCTATTTCTGACTGATTACATGCGGACCAGAGTCTACGTCGACGGCTTTAATCTGTACTATGGGGCGCTCAAGGGTACCCCGTTCAAATGGCTCAATCCTGTCGCACTCGCTTCTCGTCTACTTCCCACGGATTGCACGGTCGATAGCCTCAACTATTTCACTGCCCGAGTATCTGGAAAATCGAACCCTCAAGCTCCTGCGCGCCAACAAATCTATCTGAGAGCACTCAACACCCTGCCCGAACTGAAGGTGCATTTCGGTAGCTTTCTTGCCAAAAAGACTTGCCGCCCGCTCATAAATTTGCCCGTCGCCGACAAACGAATCTACGCACCAAACCCGATTACGATTCCGGCGGGTAATCACGTGGTGGGGGGACAGATTCTGCCTGTGGGCAACTATCCGAATTATGACAGCAAGAAGAAAAAACAGAGAAAGAGTTACAAATTGTTGTCAGCTGCTGTAATCGCCGAGATCCATACGATGGAAGAGAAAGGCTCGGACGTGAATCTCGCAGCCCATCTCTTGAACGATGCCTGGAAAGGATTGTTCGAAGTGGCGGCCGTCATCTCAAACGATACGGATCTGGTGACACCTATTCGAATGGTGACCCTTGAGCGACAGAAACCCGTATACGTCATATGTCCAGGGCGTTGGCAGATCGCCCCGAAATTGGCGAATGTTGCGAGCCATGTGCGGCACATCCGCCAAACAATGTTGAAAGCCGCGCAGTTTCCCGATCCTATTCCAGGAACGATGATCTCAAAACCGGCAGACTGGTGACATGGTGATATGGGGGTGGCGAGAGCCTGGAACTGCCTCGGAATGGTTCGCCAGTTACCCCTTCCGTCCGTTCCAGATCCGTTTGGGCTTGCGCGCGATCCTTATCTTGACCCGTTCCCGGGCCTGTGATTGACTCGCAGACCGCCCGCCGGGCCTTGGAAGGAAGGTATGGATTGATCGGTCCTCTTGATCCGCGACCCTCTCCGGCATCCGAAATCCCTGACCGTCCCGTCGATTCCACGTTGACCTGGGACTACCTGAACGCGGTCCGGTACCGGAGGCGATTGGCCACCGGTATGCCCCCGTTGATCATCTCCTGCGCCACCACCGGCGGCCATCAGAAAACCGAGAATCCGGGTGTTCCCGTCACTGCCGGGGAACAGGCCGAGACGGCGCCTCAGGTGGCCGCCGCCGGAGCCCAGATCATTCACATCCACGGTCGCGATTCCGACGATCCCAGTCGGGAGACCGACCGGACCGAGCGGTACCTGGAGATCAATGCCCGGATCCGGGCCAAAGAGCCGAGCATCATCATCGACAACACCCAGGCAGTCGCATCCATCGAATCCACGGACGACGAGCTGGGCGGGGTGGTCTACCGCTACGAATCGCTGCCCCTGGAGGCCGGGCCCGAGATCATGGCCCTCAACCCGGGTCCCATGACCTTTCGGGGGAAGGGAAGTTCTCCCAGCGTGGTCCTGGCGACCACCTTCGATCACACCGAACGGGCGGCCCACGCCCTCCGGGAGCGGGGAATCAAGCCCCAGGTCTTCCTCTACCACCCGGGTCATCTGGACCTGTTGGAGTATCTGATTTCCCACGACGCCCTGGACGAGCCCTACTTCGTCCAACTGGTCTTCGGGCAGCAGAGTGGGATCGGGACGAGTCCCGACAACGTGCTCTCCATGGTCCGGAACCTTCCGCCGGGCTGCATCTTCCAGACCTGCGCCCTGGGACTGGAGGCGGTCCAGGTCAACACCCTGGCCATCCTGCTGGGAGGCCACGTGCGCACCGGAATGGAGGACTGCATCGACTACCAGCGGGACGAGCCGGCCCGGGACAACGCCCAACTGGTCCGGCGGGTGGGCCGAATCGCCCGGGACCTGGGACGCCGCGTGGCCACCATCCAGGAAGCCAGGGAGATGTTGGGACTGGGTCCTCCCAGCCAATATCCATCGGGCGGCTGAAGGGGACAGGTCATGGCGGAAGCTTTCCTTGTCGAGAACGCCCGGATCGTCCAGGTCACGACCGGATCCATAGCAGCGGATCGCTCGGTTCTGGTCCGGGGAGACCGGATCGAGGCGGTGGGCCGGTTCCCCGGTTGGAGCGGGGCCACGCTGGATGCCGAAGGCCGTCATCTCTGTCCCGGCCTCATCGACTCCCACGTGCATTTCTTTCTGGATGCGGGGCCCGATCCCCGGCGGGGCTACCTGCAGAGCGATGATGCCCAGCGGATGGAGACGGCCCGGGAAAACGCCCGGCTGGCGATCCGGGCCGGCATCACCACGGTGCGGGACTGTGCCGCGCCGGGGCGCCTCATGTTCCGGTTTCAACAAAAGGTGGATGCGGGCGAGGTCGCGGGTCCCCACATCGTGAGCTGCGGCTATGCGCTCATGCGCCCCAAGGGACACTGTCATTTCCTGGGCGGCGAGGTGGCCACGGTCCGGGAGGCGCGCCAGAGGATCGAGTGGAACCTGAACCACGGCGCCGGGTTCGTGAAGCTCATGGCTTCGGGCGGCGGGCTGACACCGGGGACGGTGCCGCACGAAGCCGACCTGCCGCTGGAGATCATGCAAGCCGCAGTCCGTGAGGCCCGCGCCAACGGGGTCCACATCACGGCCCATTGCCATGCCACGGACAGCATCCGGCGAGGGATCGAAGCGGGGCTGGACATGATCGAGCACGCCAGCTTCGTGGAGCCGCCCGGACGCTATCGCTACGACGAGGATTTGACCCGGGAGATGCGGGACGCCGGGATCATCGTGGGGCCGACCGTCTATTCGGCGCTTCAGACCGCCCGGCGTTTCCGGGCGGCGGGAGCGGCCCATAATCCCGGCGACGTGGCGGCCGTGGAACGCCTGGAGGGACGATTGGTCAACACCGGGCACTTCCGGCGGCTGGGGATGAAGATCATCGGAGGGACCGACTGCGGCGCCACGAACACGCCGTTCGACAGCCTGGTGGACGAGTTGGACAGCTACGTCGAGGCGGGTCTCAGCCGGAGCGAGGCCCTCCGGTCGGTGACCGATCTGGGAGCATCGTACCTCCGCCTCTCCCGGGTGGGCCGGATCCGGCCGGGTCACCGGGCCGACTTCACGTTGCTGGCCGGAAACCCTCTCGAGGACCTGGAAGTTCTGCGTCGGCCCCTCAGAGTCTACAAGTCGGGATGTCTGGTCCACGAACGGAACGGCAGAGGCCCGGCTTGATGGTTCAAGCGGAGACCTCAACTCTCCACGTCGTCGAACTGAGGGGCGGCAGCCGCCAACGGGGCCATCAGCACGGCCGCCGGTTGAAGGAGCCGATCCGGACGGCGGTAGACTTCTATCGCCGTTTCTTCCGCGAACATCTGGGCATGACGTCCGAAGGAATGGCCCGCCGGGCGTCGGCGTTCATCGAACCGACGGCCGAGTTGAACCCCCTGCTGATGGAGGAGTACGAGGGTATCGCCGAGGGCTCGGGACAACGCCTGGAAGACATCCTGGCGCTGACTGCCCGATACGAGATCACCTTCGAGCAGGTGGCCCTGGGGGACTGTTCCAATCTGTTCGTGGGCCCCGGGCGTTCACGAAACGGGCACACCCTGCTGGGACAGAGTTGGGACTGGCGGCCCGAGGTCATGGACTTCCGCGCGGTCCTGATCTCCCGTTGCGACGACCAGCCGGATCACGTCATGGTGACCGAGTGCGGCCAACCCGGAAAGTACGGCTTCAACCAGGAGGGTCTCGGGGTCGTGTCGGCGGGTCTGCGCTGCCGGGAGAAGGCGGCCACCGGACGGCAACTCTTCACGGTCCTGGGGAGGACGATCCTAGCCCAGACCGGCTTCGACGATGCCTGCCGGGTCCTGCAAGAGCATGCGCCACTGGCGACGGTCAACGTCCTGGTGGCCGACGAAACGGGCAGGGCAGCGGATTTCGAAGCGACGCCCAGTGGCATCCACCGCCATGATCTGCGCCAGGACGAGGTCTACTGGCACACGAATCACTGCCGGCACGTCCCGGAGCCCAACCATTTCGAGAACAGCCGGGTTCGGGGTCTGCGCTGGGAGAGGCTGACCGGGACTCGAGAGCCCGTGGGATCCGAGACCGTTCAGTCCTGGCTGGCCGACCGGAACGACGGAGGCAACTCCATCAGCCAGCACGCCGATCCCGCCCAGGCCCACACCGCCAGTTGGCTCCAGACCCTCTGCTCCATCGCCATGGACCTGAACCAGCGCCGGCTCTGGGTCAGCGACGGACCCGCCTCAGTGAGTTCCTACCGGAGGATCGGTCTGGACTGAGGAGTAGTGAAGGCTGGGGCTGCTGAACGCTAATTCGAAAATGAGTACACACGACCGCGTCGTGATTCATTGAGGTTCCCGTCCCAACCCGAACCCCGAAGAAGTCGAGCCTCGTCACCGCTCAGCGGTTCTGCTGCAAGACTTCGGAGCGCGAAATTGATCGCCTCACTCTTTGTCTTCAGGCGGTACCGGCGCATAACCGTGGCGCAGGCCGTTTCGTCGATGTCTACGTTGATGGGTGCCATATAACGTTCATACACGAAAAGACTGGATACCGGGAAGAGTCGCGACGCTCCGATTTTTGACGGATCGAAAATGGCCCGGCTCGATTGGTTTCATTTCCCAAAGATTCGGATTGTTCAACGCCACGCGGCGGCCAGGGCGCGGTCAAACGTCATGACGTCGTCAACATCTCGCCGATGGCAGCAGGCGAGATGGATCAGATCCCTGGAACTCAGACCTGGGTGAAACCTCGCTAGATCCCGAGCCAACTCCACATCTCCCTTTTCGATAGGCCAGACCTCGTCCAAGCATCCGTTGACGAGTTCGAAGGCAGCATCGAGCGTGGCCCATCTGCGAGGCGGAATATAGACGTGGAGCAATTCCTGAAGCACCTCGGCCGAACTGACCAAGCGGCGACCCTGGCTAAGAGAATCGGCGATGAATGCGCGGGCCTTGCCGCGCAAAGGGTGCTCGCCTCCGACGTAGTAGATGAAGACGTTGGCGTCGACGAAGGTCATGGCACGTCGAGACCGCGCACTTTCGATCCCGCGATCGTTCGTTTGTGTTCTTCCCAATCGGGCTCTCGGCATCCCTTTTCCCGAGCATCGCACTCGGTGGTGAACCGTCGCAGGTCATTGAGCGTGAACCGTCCCGATCTTGATGTGGCCGCAAGCTTCTCCTCTGCCGCTTCCCTCAGCCACGCACCGAGGGACTTATTCTCCCGCCGGGCCTGGTTCTGGTAGCGAACCTTGTCCGGCTCCTTGACGACGAAGTGGATGCGAGCCATTGATCCTCCGAGTTGTGCAATATTATTGCACAACTGAACTCTTATTGCAGGAGCTACCGTTGGTGCGCCGCATCCGCCAGCACCCCGTACATGAGATGGGACGGTCGCGCTTGCCGTCCCGGCTCTGACCGAACTGCACCCGGGGGCGGGTGTGGCCTTCGTATTTGGAACTACAAACAGAATCACGCTAAAATAGGTGGTAAATTACGAGGTATCGGAATGGTATTCCAGGATTTCGTGGAAGATCAGGTGTTTTCTCCGACTCTCATCGCGGTCGCGCTCCGGACGACGAAGACCGAAATCGCGGGTACGTTGGGTCTCGGTAAGGATGTCTTCTCCCGTAAATCGCGGATCCGCGCACGAAAAACACAGGTTCGATTGCGGCAGATGCTGGAGATTCTGAACCGGGTCGAGGCGGAGACCGGCTCGGCTCTCGCGGCCTATGCCTGGTTCCGCGGCGAACCTCTGCCGGGCTTCGCGGGCGCCACGCCGGATCTGCTCCTGCGGGAAGGCAAGGCCGACCATGTCCATGCCCACCTTGACCGGATCATAGCGGGTGGATTTGCCTGATTCCATCCCCTTGTGATGCGATTCCGAGGAGTGGTCTACCGGGCGCATAACCCACAATGGTCCTGGACCCCACTCTCCGGCGAAGGCGCACGCCGCCACGGCGGACGGTTCAACCGGCGAGGCGTTCCCGCGCTCTATACTTCGCTTTCGCCACTGACTGCCATACGTGAGGCGCAACCGTTGGGACGGCGCATGCAGCCTCTGACGCTTTGTGCCTACGAGGTCGATTTGGATCCAGTATTCGATTCGCTGGATCAGGCGGCAAGGGCCGACCTTCAAGTGAGCGATCACGAGCTTGATTGCCGTTCATGGGAGGCTCAAATGCTCGACGGCTCGGTGCCACCCTCGCAGGCTCTGGCTGATCGCCTGATTTCAGCGGGCTAGGAGTCTGCGCGGTAGAAATGATCGTAGCGAGAAAGTGGAGAATCGAGGCCAGATTTTCACGATTTAGAGGTGCATAGTTGTTCTATTCGCCGAGAAATCGGGGAAATATGGACCGATTCTCCGCTTTCGCAGTAGA
>JAJDTT010000216.1 GCA_022827025.1 Acidobacteriota bacterium | reverse complement strand
AGTCGCCGACTGGGATCGGCGTCCGGAGCGGCGTCTTTCAGGCGCCGACTGGGACCGGCGTCCTTCCGGGCGCCGGGAATGGCGACGTGGAGCGGCGACTCAGCCGGGGAACGATGCGACCCCGCAGGGCGCCCACAAGGGGTGACCCTACGATCATCGGGGATTGGAAGTTTCAAAGAACGGAGGTATCTCTCGTCCTTGCTCCCTGCGTCCCATTCCCGCTTCAGCGGCGTCGGCGCAAGATCCAGTAGACCGGGATTCCGGTGCTGATGAGGACGACGCCCGCGCTGGCCTCGAAGGGCTTGCCCAGGTACACCTGGGTCAGGAACCAGAAATAGAAGCCGAGGTAGAGCAGCGGCACCACGGGGTATCCCCAGGTCCGATAGGGCCGGTTCCAGCCGGGGTGCTTGCGGCGCAGGACGAAGAGCGCGGCCGCGGCCAGGACGTAGAAGATGCTGTTGGCGAAGATGATGAAGTCGGTGAGGATCTGGAAAATGGTCTTTTCTCCCGACCAGCCCAGGACCTCGATGAGCAGACCGGAGACGATCACCAGGAGCGCCGCCATAACGGCCTGCACGATGATGGCGACGAAGGGGGTCCGGAAGGCGGCGTGGACCTTTCCCAATACGGGAGCCAGGAGACGGTCCCGGCCCAGGGCGAACGGGATCCGCGTGGAGAGAAGAAGGTTGCTGTTGATCCCTCCGAAGGTGCTGCACATGACGACCGCCGCCATGGCCGCGGCGCCGAACGGCCCGAGCAGGGCGGCCACCATGGTCTCGGCGGCGTGGGGTCCCGCGGCAGCCATCTCTTCCATCGAGAGCACCCCGTGATAGGCGATATTGGCCGAGACGTAGAGCACGATCAGCACGCCGACGCCGCCGAACATGGCCCGGGGGAGGTTGCGTTCCGGGTCCCGGACCTCCTCGGCCACCGGCGTGATCCCGTGCCAGCCGTTGTAGGCCCACATGACCGAGAGCAGCACCAGGCCGAAGCGGGTCCCGGACGCCATGTCGCCTGAGGGTTCCACTCTCGAGCTGTAGTTGGCCCAGTCGATCCCGGTCTCGGTGACCGGGGTCATGAGAAACGGCAGCAGCGCCACCAGTCCCAGGAACGAGGCCTTGACCAGAGTCGTGCCGCCCTGCACCCATCCCCCCCAAAGGACGCCCCGGATGTTGACCCAGGTCAGAAGCAGGATGAGGCCCAGGGCAAGGACGATGGTCTCCAGTTGAGTCAGGGTCCGGCCCATAGTGAGGCCGAGAGCGCCCGCGAAGGCCACCGACAGGGCGCCGATGCTGGCGGGACGGTTGAAGAGGAATTCGTTCCAACTGAAGAGGAAGCCGGCGGGTTTTCCGTAGGCCTCCTTGAGAAAGGCGTACAGGCCCCCGGCGCGGGGCAGCATGGCGGCCAGTTCCGAAAAGCAGAGGGCGCCCAGGACACAGACGGCGCCGCCCACCAGCCAGGCCGACAGGATCAGGCGGAAGTCTCCCGCTTCGGCGGCGATGCTCCCCGGCTTCAGGAAGATTCCCGAGCCGATGACGTTTCCCACCACGATGGCCAGAGCCATGCCTGGCCCCAGAGCCCGGCGCAGGCTGGGCCCGGGTTGTTCCTGATTGTTCGCGGACGGGGTCGGCACCGGCTTACTTGGAGGTGCTGATGTCCTGGCGGTGCTTGGCTCTCTGGGCCTCAGCCCAGGCCGTGGGATAACCCTCGTCGTCGTACCAGCGCACCGGTTCGTACGATTTCAGGAGAGGGCCGTACAGGTCGGGACGGCGCTTGATCATGCTGCTGCGGTCCAGTCCGCGTGGGACCTCCCACTGGGTGATCCGGCCGATGCTCACCATCTCGTTCTCGTATTTCTCCAGGCGCACGTCACCGCGGGGGCTGATGATGGCCGCGCTCCAGGTGTTGGCGATGATGATCCAGCAACCGTTCTCGCGGGCGTAACGGGCCATTCTCCTGGTGTTTTCGGGTCCCCCTCCTCCGTCCATGGGGAGGAAGACCGTTTCGACTCCCTGTACGCCCAGGGTCCGGATGTTCTCGGGAACCGTCCGGTCCATGCAGATGAGGAAGCCGATTCGTCCCAGGGGCGTATCGAACGGCTTCAGCTCGCGGCCCGGCGTGATGTAGGACTCGCCCCCCACGTGGACCTTGCTGTATTTGGCCAGGATCTCTCCTTGCGGATCGATCATGGCCAGGCTGTTGAACATCTCCTGCCCCGCCCGCTCCAGGAACCCGAAGACCAGGTAGATTCCCAGCTCCCGGGAGAGCCGGCGGGCCCGGACAATATAGGGGCCGTCCGGCAGGCTCTGCGCCACCTCCATCATCCGCTCCCGCGTCACGTCAGGCGCGGCGTAGCAGACGTAACCGTCCAGGACCGCCTCGGGCGCCACCACCACTTTTGCTCCCCTGCGGGCGGCCTCCCGGACATACGACTCGAGACGCCCGTAGTTGTATTCCAATTCCCAGGGCTTGGCGTCCATGGTGACGATGCCGATCTTGGTGTAGACGATGGGTCCGGACCGGGTCTTGTTGGGTAGAGGTTTCACGTCCGCGGCCGCGGCCGGCGAGGGAGCGCTGGCCTCGACGATTCCAGGCTCGGCCCGGGGCGCCTTCTCCTGGGAGCTGCATCCGAACAAGGCCAAGGGGAAGAGGGAGAAAAACGGAAGCCGGGCGCTCGAAATGGTCATCAGGATCCTCCACTGTTCGATCGGACCCAGTTTACTACGACGGGTGAATAAACGACTCTTGATCCCGGGTACTTTCCGATGGTGGAATCCGGCATTGGCCCGCTGAACCAGAAGGAGAAACAGATGAAATACCGATTTGCCGAGATGATCTGGTACGAGATCAAGAAAGCGGCCGCCTGCGACCGGGTGGCCGTCCTTCCCGTGGCGACCTATGAGGACCATGGCCCCCACCTCCCGGTGGACGTGGACGTCCGGCTCTGCACCGAGATCTGCGAACGCGCCGTGGCCAGGATTCCCGAGGAGGCGATCCTGGCGCCTGCCGTCACCCACGGCTACAGTCCCCACCACATGGACTTCCACGGCACCCTGACCATCGATTGGGACGTCTTCATCCGCTATGTGAAGAACGTCTGCTGCAGTCTGGCCCACCACGGGTTCCGGCGGATCCTCATCGTCAACGGGCACGGCTCCAACACCTCGCCCCTGGACCTGGCGGCCCGGCTCACGATTCTGGAGTACGAAGGACGCGTCCTTTGCGCCTCGGTGAATCACTGGGGCCTGGGGAAGGTCAAGGAAGTGGGCCAGGAAATACGGGAGTCCGACTTCGGCGGGACCTCCCACGCCGGCGAGTTCGAGACCTCCCTCTACCTGGCGCTCAAGCCCGAGTTGGCGCAGATGGAGAAGGCCGTCGACGAGCGCTCCCCCATGTCGTCCAGCTTTCGGTTCGACCTGCTGTCGGGCGGCATCGCCGGAAGCGCTTCGGCCAATCTGATGCCCTACTGGAGCGCCCTCACGGCCAGCGGCGTCATGGGAGACGCGACGCTGGCCACGCGGGAAAAGGGAGAGAAGTTCCTGGAGGCCGGAGTACAAGGTCTGGTCGACCTGACCCTGGAGCTGAAGTCCAATCCCATTCCCACGCGCCGGGACCAGCACTCTCCCAACCGGAGTTGACAGCCCGTAGCGAAAGTCGCCCCGGTGTTCGAACCCCTGATTTACCGGACGCAGGCCCTTTGCTATGCTCCGGCAGACTCAAGGAGGTGCCACATGTTGCGAGTTTCCAGACTCTTGTCCCTGGGGGTCCTGATCGTCGCCACCGCGTCGACGGCGCTGCGGGCGGAGGGCCACGAACCGTTGCAGTTGGGGTCCCGGCTGGAATTGTTCGTCGACGACTTCCTGATCGAGAAGACGAAAGGGTTGACGAAGCGCCTTCATGCTCCCGTTTCGGCGGGCAAATTTCTGGAGCTCAACAAGCCGTGGGAGGGGAACACCTGCTTCTACACTACCGTTTTCCAGGACGGTAACCGCTATCTCATGTACTACCGGGGCAGCAGCGACCCCACTGCGACGCCCCCCTCGATGCTCGCGGCGGGTGAGGAAGTGATCCCGAAGCATCCCGAGTTCGCGTGTGTCCTGGTGAGTTCCGACGGAATTCGCTGGGAACGTCCCTCCGTCGGCATCCACGAGTTCAATGGTTCCCGGGACAACAACATCGTCTGGACCGGCAGGGGCACCCACAACCTGGCCCCCATGCTCGACCCCAAACCGGGCATACCGGAATCGGAACGTTTCAAGGCCCTCTGCGGCGGACCCTTGCTGGCTCTCAAATCAGCGGACGGATTCCGTTGGGAGAAGATGCAGGAGGAGCCGGTCATCAGCGACGGAGCCTTCGATTCTCTGAACATCCCGGTCTGGGATCACGTGCGGGGCCGTTACCTGGCCATCTACCGCGACTTCACCGAAGGCGTCCGCACCATCAAGATCGCCGAGTCGGACGACTTCCTGAACTGGACTCCCGGAGAATGGGGCGATTTCGGGGACGCACCGCTGGAGCATCTCTACACCAATGGAACGGCCCCGTATATCCGGGCTCCCCATATTTTCCTTGGGTTTCCCAAGCGTTTTCATCCCTGGCGCAACCAATACCCTGACTCTCCCCGGCCGGGAGTTTCGGATGCGGTGCTCATGTCCAGCCGGGACGGCTACCACTGGCACCGTCACCTGGAAGCGTTCGTCCGGCCCGGGCGGGACCCCAGGAACTGGCTCAACCGGAACAATCTCCTGGCGGCGGGGACGGTGGCCACCGCTCCCGACCAACTCTCCCTCTACATGCTTCGCAATTACAAGGCCCCCAGCCTCTACCTGGAGCGGATGGTGCTGCGCACCGACGGTTTCGTCTCTGTCCACGCGGGGCATGGCGGCGGCGAGTTCGTGACCAAGCCACTGGTCTTCGAAGGCTCCAACCTGGTGCTGAACTTCGCCACCTCGGCCGCCGGGAGCATTCACGTGGAGCTCCAGGACGCCCAGGGACAGGTCCTTCCCAGCTTCGGACTGGAGGAATCCCCCATGATCTGGGGAGACGAGATCGAGTACGTCGTCCGCTGGGAACGGGACCTGGCCGCCACCACTTCCGACAACCCTCTGAGGCGGATCGCCGGAAAGACCGTGAAACTGCGGTTCGTGATGAAGGACGCGGATCTTTACTCGATCCGGTTCCGCTAGGAGTCTGCGCGGTAGAAATGATCGTAGCGAGAAAGTGGAGAATCGAGGCCAGATTTTCACGATTTAGAGGTGCATAGTTGTTCTATTCGCCGAGAAATCGGGGAAATATGGACCGATTCTCCGCTTTCGCAGTAGA
>JAJDTT010000318.1 GCA_022827025.1 Acidobacteriota bacterium | reverse complement strand
GAGGGCTGAGGAAGAACACGGGCGGGGAGAGCCGATGCGGCCGTCCGGTTTTTCTTGAATGCGAGGTCGTAAGACGGCGCCAAGGATGACGCCGCTCCTATTGCAACATGGATACTCCAGACCAGCGCATGAAACACGCCGCTTCGTCATGAAACCGGGCGGGCGGCCACACACAAGGGTCGCCCCGACGTCTATTTGAGGGGCAGTGCACTACTTGTAGCTACTGGTCCGGCGCTGTCCCATGTACAGTTCCCGGATCCGGGCCAGGTCGCGGTCGTAGCGTCCGTCTCGAAAATCGGGGAACGCCCACTCCAGGGGCCGGTACCGGCCCTTCCGGTAGCGGCTCATGAGGTCGGCGTAGACACCCTGGCCCAGGTGGATCTTCTGGCCGGCGAACTTCATGCTGGCCAGCACCACCTTGCTGTGGTCCAGATAACCGGCGTCCAGATTGACCCGCCGCCGGCCCCGGCGCGCCAGTCGCTCCTCGATCCGGTTGCACGCCAGCTTCACCTCCGGAAGGGACTCGGGAGGGATCATGCGGGAGAAGCTCACCAGGCGTCTTCGCAGCGACGGCCCCATCTCCGCTTCGTAGTAGTCGGTGACGTCGAAGGGGTGATCGTCGCCGTTGAAGTCGATGGCGCCCCAACGGACCTCCATTTGCGCCAGCGCGGCGTCCCGGGAACGGCCGTCTGCCCAGAGGAGGGCCACCAGGAGCTTGACCGGCTCGACCGCTTCAACTTGAGCCACGGGAGGCGTCGTCCAGAATGGCGAGAGCCGTGCGGACCACGGGCGCGGCGATTCCGAAGGCCGCGGCGATCTGCCGGTGCAGCTCTTCCGGGTCCAACTCCTTCCGGACCACGCCGGTGTGGGTCCGGACCTGCAGGCGCCGGCCGTTGAGATAGACCTGTTTTCCCCCTTGAACCCGGGTCAGCAGGGGATGGGTCATCATCTCCCAGGAAAAGGATTCGTCCCACGCCTTCAGGAACTGTCCCGGATCGGCCGGCGAAGTCTTGAACGTCAGGCGATGACTTCGGCCGCCCTGTTGCCGGGTGTAGAGGCGCATCCTTCCCGGGCTTTCGGGGGAGAGAAGGAGACGGTTGAACGGGGTCTTGACCTCCACCTCGCGACTCTCTTCCAACGGAATCGGCTCGACCACCAGGTAGCCGGGGTCCAGCAGATGCGGGCGCCCCCGGATCCGGACCAGCAGCGCCGAATGGGTGTCCGCCCCGTAGTGCCGGTCCGCCAGGATCGGCTGAGCCTCGAAACCCAGGGCGCGGACCAGGTGGAGCAGCGCCGCCGTCAACGAAAAGCAGGTCCCTCCCGTGCCCAGGTCCCGGTGGTCCGTCAGCACCTGGGCGGGAAGGCGCCGTGCCGCCGGCCCCTTGCCGTTCCGGGAGCTCCGGATGATCTTGGTCAGGTTCTCGTAAGGCAGCCGGGAGAAGCTCTTGGCCAGGGTCCCGAGGGTGCGGAGCCGCTCCTCACCGCTGCGCAAGCCGGTGTGCCGGCAGAAAAACTCCAGCAACTGCCGGTCCCGCGGTTCAGCCAACGGGTTCTCGGCCATCTCAGTCTCCCGACGCCGCCTGGGACAGGGATCGGACCAGGGCCTCGTCCTCCTCCGGCAACATCGTCCGCAGATCCAGGATGACCCAGTCGTTCTCGATTCGGGCCACCACGGGTCGGGATCCGCGGCGGAGGCGCCGGCTCAGCTCGTTGCAGGAGCAGGCCGTGGAGCGGAGCGCCAGCAAGGTGGTGGGAACGGTTTCCTCCGGGGCCGATCCGCCGCCGGTCAGGGAGAAACCGTCCAGGATCCGGCTCCGGTAGGCTCCCGGGTCCAACCCCCTCCGGATCCGCCGGGCCCGGTTTTGCAGTGACGCTCCGGTGGCCCCGAGCATCCGGTAGACCGGAAGCCTCTCCAGGTACGTGCCCTGCTCATAGAGGGAGAGCGTCCGTTGGAGTCCGGCGAAGGTGGCTTTGTCCAGGCGGCAGACCCGGGCCAGCGGATTCTTGCGGACCGCCTCGATCAGCGGGCGCTTTCCCAGCACGATGCCGGCCTGAGGTCCTCCCAGGAGCTTGTCTCCACTGAAGCAGACCAGGTCCACACCCGCCTTCAGGATCTCTTCGACCGTGGGCTCCGTCCTCAGACAGGCGTGGGAGGTCCGGAAGAGGTAGCCGCTGCCGGCATCCTTGAGCAGGGGAATCCCGGCATCCCGGGACAATGCCACGAGCTCGGAGAGGTCGGGGCGCCGGCTGAATCCCACCACCCGGAAATTGCTGGGATGGACTCTGAGAATGAGAGCCGTCTCCCCGTCCAGGGCCTCCCGATAGTCCTCGATCCGGGTCCGGTTGGTGGTCCCCACCTCCTTCAGCGTGGCTCCACTCTGTTCCAGGATGGAGGGAACGCGGAAGGATCCGCCGATTTCCACGAGCTCGCCCCGGGAGACCAGGACCTTCTTGCCCCGGGCCAGGGTGCTGAGCACCAGGTAGAGGGCGGCCGCGTTGTTGTTCACCGCGGTCGCCGCCTCGCAGGGAAGGAGCCTGCGGAACTGCTCATCCAGATGCCGGTCCCGGTGCCCCCGCTTTCCCTGGTCCAGGTCGAACTCCAGGTTGGAGTACCCCTGGGAGAGACTCTTCATGACTTTTGCGGTTCCCTCGTTCAAGGGGGCACGGCCCAAGTTGGTGTGCAGAATGATGCCGGTGGCGTTGATGACGGGACGGAGGGAAGGGCGGAGGCGATTCCGGAGCGACCTCCCCAATTCCGGCGCCAGGTCCGCCAGTCCCGACGCCAGCGCACGGTCGGGGTCGCCGCTCCGGCGAATCGAGACCCGGAGCCGGTCCAAGGCGTTCCTGACCTCCTCGACCACCAGGTGCCGGGGGTACTGTTCCAGGAGGGAGTCCACACCTGGACCGCACAAGATCTGGTTCACGGAAGGGATCCGGCGCAGGGTCTGGTTGGCGGTGGGCACGCCGCCATTATGGATCAGGAATGGCGATTTGGTAATTGGAAAATGACGGGATCACGAGAATGCCCCTTTCACCGTTCACTGTTAACATGGGCCGCCAGCGGGGAGATGCGATGAAGATCGAATGGGCTCTCATCAGTGTGTCGAACAAGGAGGGCTTGGCGGACTTGGCCCGGGGACTCGGCGATCTGGGAATCCGCTGCCTGTCCACCGGAGGCACGGCCCGGGCCTTGCGGGAGGTCGGCGTCGAGGTGACGCCGGTGTCCGATTACACGGGGTTTCCCGAGATCCTGGACGGCCGGGTCAAGACCCTCCACCCTCGCATCCACGCCGGGATCCTGGCCCGTCACGACCTGGCCAGCCATCGCGAGGTGCTGACCCGGCATGAGATCCAGCCCTTGGGAATGGTGGTGGTGAACCTCTACCCATTCGTCGAGACGGTGAGCCGCGAGGGGGTGACCCTGGAGGACGCCATCGAACAGATCGACATCGGCGGGCCCTGCATGGTCCGGGCGGCGGCCAAGAACTGGGCCCACGTCACCGTCGTGGTGGACCCCTCCGATTATCCCTCCGTGCTGGCGGAACTGGCGGAGAATGGAGGAGAGACGCGAAAGTCCACCCGCCTGACCCTGGCCCGGAAGGCCTTCCGGCATACGGCAAACTACGACACGGCCATCTCTCAGTACCTGGAGGAGCAGAGCGGGTCCGAAGCCGAAGTTCCCGCCACCGTGACCCTCTCCCTGGACCGTCAGGACCTCTTGCGTTACGGGGAGAATCCGCATCAGCGGGCCGCCATCTACCGGCCTTCGGTCGGCCCGCCGCAGGGACTGGCGCGGGCGGTCCAGCTCCAGGGGAAGAAGCTCTCGTTCAACAACTACCTGGATCTGGACGCGGCTTGGGGCCTGGTTTCCGAGTTCGAGGAAACCGGTTGCATGATCATCAAGCACAACAACCCGTGCGGCGCCGCGCTGGGAGCCGATCCCCGGGAGGCCTACCTCAAGGCGTTGGAGTGCGATCCGGTTTCGGCCTTCGGTTCCATTCTGGCCTTCAACCGGCCCGTGGACGCGGTCGCGGCGGAGGCCACCCGGACCCTGTTCGTGGAGGCCATCATCGCGCCGGCCTACTCGCAGGGAGCATTGGAGATCTTTGCCAGGAAGAAGAATCTCCGGGTGATGCGGCTCGAACCGCAACCGTCCGCAGGGTCTTCCCCGGGTTATGACCTCAAGCTGATTTCGGGGGCCTGCCTGCTCCAGGATGCGGATCGAGCCCGGGCCACGGCCGACGATCTGAAGGTGGTGACCCGAAGGCCGCCGGAGCCCGGTGAGCTTCAGGATCTGCTCTTCGCCTGGACGGTCGCCAAACACGTGAAGTCCAACGCCATCGTTTTCGCCGAGGGCGGCCAGACCGTGGGAATCGGAGCGGGTCAGATGAGCCGCGTCGATTCGGTGCGGCTGGCGGCTCAGAAAGCGCAACGCTCGACCGCAGGCGCCAGCATGGCCAGCGACGCCTTCTTTCCCTTCCGGGACGGCCTGGACGAGGCGTCCGCGAGCGGGATCACGGCGGTGGTCCAGCCCGGCGGATCGGTCCGGGACGCGGAGGTGATCGAGGCGGCGGACGAGCACGGAATGGCCATGGTCTTCACCGGCATGCGCCACTTCAGACATTGACGCCGGCGGCCGTTTTCCGCCGCCCCAGCCTCGGAGGCTCCTGGGAGTCTGCGCGGTAGAAATGATCGTAGCGAGAAAGTGGAGAATCGAGGTCAGATTTTCACGATTTAGAGGCGCATAGTTGTTCTATTCGCCGAGAAATCGCACGAATATGGACCGATTTATACGCTTTTGCAGCAGATCAATTTCTGCCTCGGAGGCTCCTGGACCACGAAACCCCATGTTGCTGGTCATCGACATCGGGAACACCAACATCGTCATGGGTCTGTTCCACGGAACGAATCTGGAGCATTCGTGGCGGATCTCCACGCGCAGGAACCGGACCGTAGACGAGTACGCCTCCCTCTGCGACCACCTCTTCCGCATGGCGGGCGTCCGGATGGACCGGGTGGAGGACGTCGCCGTCTGCAGCGTGGTTCCTCCGCTGAATGACTGTTTCAAGGCCTTGTCCCTCCGCTACGTGGGACGCGAGCCCCTGATGGTGGATCCCGTGGGCCAATCCCTGCTGCCCATCCGTTACCGGCCGGAGTCCGACGTGGGCGCCGATCGGGTGGCCAACTCCCTGGCCACGCTGGATCTGGTCGGAGCCCCGGCCATCGCCGTCGACTTCGGGACCGCCACCACCTTCGACGCCATCTCGGACCGGGGGGAGTACGTGGGAGGGGTCATCGCCGCCGGAATCGGAATCTCGGCCGAAGCGCTCTTCTCCCGGACCGCCAAGCTCCCGCGGATCGAGATTGCCCGTCCCGGGAAGGTGGTGGGAACCTCCACCAGCGGCAGCATCCAGTCGGGCCTCTACCACGGCTACGTGGGACTGGTGGAAGGGATTCTGAAACGGATGAAGGAGGAGCTGGGCGGGGCGCGGGTCGTGGCCACCGGAGGGCTGGCCCCCCTCATTGCGGGCGCCTCGGAGGGGATCGACCTGATCGAGGAGAATCTGACCTTGTACGGGCTCCGGATCTATCACGAGCGCATGTCGGGACGGCGGAGTTGAGAAGAAATCAACCGTTTCCCGTGGAATGCCGTCGATGGCGACGGCCGCTGGACCTTCGGCAGGGCTGTCTTGGATAACTATTTCAACTACTTCACGGAAGTCGAGGAGCATTTCATCCGGAGGCGCCAGAAGCACCTGCTGGTTCCCCCTCTGGATTGGTGCCTGATCGAATTGTGGAAGGACAGCGGGATTCCCATCCACGTGGTGATCCGAGGGATCGACCGCAGTTTCGAGACCGCCCGGTCGCGGAGGACTTCACCCAGGAGTCTGTCCTATTGCCATCCGGCCGTGACGCAGGCCTTCGAGGAGCATCAACGGGCCATGGTGGGCTCGGGAGAGGAAGAGAGCGGACCGGATGACTTCCAGGGCAGGGGAGTGGACAGCGCCCGCGTGCTCGAACACGTGGACGGTCTGGCGGCGTCGCTCCGCGAACGTCCCGAAGACTTCGACGCACCCTTGAGCCTGTTGTCCTCCCTGAGGCAGGAAGCCGGTGCCCGGGAGCAACTCGACGGGCGACAGATCGACCAGGATCTGAACCATATCGGGGTCCTGGTTGCGGAGGTCCTTCGCGACGGCATGGACCGGAAGCGGCTGCGGAGCCTCCGGAGCGATGTCAGGAAGGAAATGAAGATCTACAAGAGGCACCTCTCGCGGGAGTTGTTCCAACGCATGGAGGAGAGTTGTCTCCATCGCAAACTGAGAGAGGCTGCAGAGATCCCCGAGTTCAGTCTCCTCGCCATGCAAACGGGCGAAACACCGTAAGGGTTAATCGATAGTCCCCGTAGCATACGAACGGGTTTCCAATCTGCGGGACGTGACCATTTTTCACAAAATTCACGCAGTCGGCCCGAAAATTGTTTAACCTGAGTATTCGAAAAACTGATTTGGCGTCGGCCGGGTGGGACGGAGCCGATGCGAAGTATCGTGTTGCCGAATTTGGAAGACGAGTCGCGGTTCCCATTCACCACGACGCTTTGCCGAGGAGAATTGAAATGAAAAAATTGATCGGTCTGCTGGTGGTGGCGATGATCGGCGTGCTGGCGCCGGCGTCGTTGTCCGCGTCCGGCTCCATTGCGGCCGGAAGAGGCATCAATCCCAGGGACGCTTACACCAAGGGCAAGTCTCTCACCTACAAGAAGTTGGCGTGCGATTCCTGCCCGCTGCAGAAGGGAGAGCTCGATCGGGCCCGCGCGCAGAACCTGAAGAACAGCCTCGAGGCCCGCGATTCGGCGAACAAGCCTGGTACGCCGGACGATGAGAACATCCAGGTGCTCTGTCCGGGTTCCGAGGCCGTCGGGTGTGATGACGGCGTGGACGAACAGGAACTCGTCCACTACTACCTGACGCGCCGATACAAGCTGTGACGGCATCGAATTCGACGTTGACCCGCTCCGACCGAGGAGCCTTGCAAAGGAACATGTCAATGCAACGAAAACACCTCTTAGTCATGGCCGTTGCCGCGGCCATCGCAATCAACGGGTCGCCTGCGTTCGCCGGCGGCTCTCCCTGGCTTCCCGCCCCCGGCGGAGGCTCCCTCACCGTTTCCTACGTGTCTCAAAACGCGACTGAGTTCTTCCGCAGCACCACGAAAAGCCCGACTCCCGGAGGGGGACACGATCTCTCCCAGAAGACCGTCTGGGTGGAGGGAACGTACGGTTTGAGCGACTCCTTGGCGTTGGACTTTCGCTTTGGCGGAGCCCAGAGCTCATACGCCACGGGGCCGGGTCTGCCCCCGTCCCAGGACAGCATCAGCGGTCTGGCGGACATCAACGCCGGCGTGGTCTGGCGCGCCGTGGATGAAATTGTGAGCAACGGGCCGTCCATCGCCTTTCGCGCCGGAGTCATCGTGGCCGGAAGCTACGACACCGGATACATCAATTCTCTGGGAGATGGAGGCAACGGCTTCGAGGTGTCGGCTCTGATCGGCAAGTACCTCGACAATGGCTTTGCCTTGTCGGGAGAATTCGGTTACCGGACCCGGACTTCGGGTGACCACGACATCCCGCCCAACCTGTTTGCCAGATTGGCGGCGGGCGTCGTCGTGGGAAGCCGGGTCGGAGTGTCGTTCAACTATCAGATGGAGGATTCCACTTCGGGGCTGGAGATCGGAGGCCCGGGATTCTCTCCCATGGTATTCCCCGAGCTGCAGGAAGACTTCCATATCGTCGGTCCTTCGGTGAGCATCGCCGTTTCGGACCGGGCCAACATCGGAGCGTCCTACGGCAGGGTGATCGCCGGACGCAATACGGCCGTCTCCAACGTCATCGGCGTCTCCCTCAACTTCGTCTTCTGAGGATTGCGGCGGTTTCCAGCCGCCGAGGAGCGGCGACATCCCTGTCGCCGGGTGCGGCGGTTTCCAGCCGCCGATCAGGGGTAGGGGGGACGATAGTCCCCCTGTACACCTTCCGCCCGCCGATTTGTGAGCGACAGAAAAGAGCGGGCGATTAGGAAATCGCCCCTCCTGGGCGATTCGAAATCGCCCCTCCCCGCACCGGCTACGGCTGGTTCAAGTCCCAGTCGTACTCGTAGTCGATGGCTCCCTCGAAGCTCTTCAGGCGCTCCGCCAGTGCCTCTTCCGCGTACCGCGCCAGGTGTTTGAGCACGTTCTCCTCGGTGTCGCCGAAGTCCTCCGAGAACCAGGTGTAGATGCTGGAGATGACGATGAAATCGTCGTCGACGAAATCGACGCCCCGGGAATGATTCACATAGGCGCGGGCGGCGCCATCCAACAGGGTCTCCGTATTGGCCGCAGTGAAGGCCGTCTCCAACAGATTCGGACATCCCAGGCTGGCGCAATTCACGCCATAGTGGATCCGGGGATCGCGGTAGATGGGCCTCAGGATGCCGTGCTCGATGTTGTCCAGAGTCAGATCCTGGCCGCAGACCTCGGCCCGCACGTCACCCCACGGGCCGACCGGAATCAGGCCTCCCAGCATGCTGTCGCTGATTTTCCTGATCGAGTCGACGGGATAGGCGTCGGCCACCACCTTCACGGTCAGTGAATTGTAGAAGTTGAACCAGTAGGCCTTCTGTTCCCGCCGCGAGTAGGTCCTGGGATCGAGTCCCTGCAGGTAGGACAGGTATCCGGCCAGTTTGGCGGTGTCACCGGCGTTGGCCTTCAAGGCGGCGTAGTCGAATCGATTGATGCCGGAGCCGTGGGACCGCAGGTAAGTGTCCAGGATCTCCTGCCACGCACCGTGATCGATCCGGGACGCATTGGATTCGTCACTCGCGTCCCAGAACGGAAGCAGCTTCAATTTGCCCTCGGCGGGCGCGGCGCCGGTGATCAGGATCAGACCGATCAGGCCTGCGGCGGCGCGGCGGCGCAGCATCATGGAGGAAATGGAGTACCGAAAACGTTTCCGTCTCATGTGGACTTGTTCTCCTTGCCGTGGCGAACAGGCGCCCTCGAATCCGGCGTCCGACCGCGAATCCACAGGCCGAAGATCATGGAAAGAATCCCGATGCCGGCCCCGATGACGCCTCTGACGGTCCCCCCGACCTTCGATTTCCCGAAGCGCCGCCGCCGCGTGTCCACCGGGGTCTCGACCATGCGCATTCTAGTCTGGATCGCCTTGACCTGCATCTCCACGGTCCAGCCGTAGGCGGTGTCCCGCATCTCCAGGCGCCGCAGCGCGTCTTTCCGAATGGCCCGGAACGGACCCAGATCGGTGATCCTCGCCCTCCACAACAACCGGATCAACAGGCTCGCCACGCGGTTGCCGGCGGTCTGCGGCAGCGACAGGGCGCCGGGCTCCATCCGCCCCAGGACCCGGGACCCGATGACCAGGTCGGCGCCGGTCGCGATCCGCGCCAGAAGGTCGAGGGACTGGCGGACGTGGAAGGCCTGATCGCCATCGACGAACAGCACCACGTCCACCGGTTTCAGGGCCGCGATGGCCGTCAGACAGGCCCTCCCGTAACCGGGCGTCGGTTCATGCGCCACCCGGGCGCCGGCCTGTCTGGCCCGCAGCCCCGTTTCGTCGGTGGAGGCGTTGTCGCACACCACCAGGTCATCGATCACCTGGAGCCCGCTCTCCGTGCGCAGGTCCAGCAGCGCTCGGACGACGGGGCCGATGTTGTCTTCTTCGTCGTGTGCCGGAATCACGGCGCCGACGGTCAGGTTTTCGTACATGGCACTTGGGCGGCGGGCGCGAGGTTTCCGCCGGCGCGCCGGCGCCGGACCAGGTCATAGGCCAACGCCAGCGAAATCAAGCCGAATTCCAGGAATCGGATCCAGGTTGGCTGCTGGTACGCCTGCAAGGTGTAGTCCCCCAGGTGGATTCCGATCACGTAGCTGAGCAGGACCGCGCTCGACGCCGTCCAGGCCCAGGCGCTCGGGAAGATGGCGGCGAACGGGAGCAGCCAGAGCAGATACCACGGGTTGATCACCGGCGAGACGGCGAGCAGCGCCCCGTAGAGCCAGTCGCCCCGGGGGATGGCGTGTCGGCCGCCTCGTGCGAAGTTGCCGGCATAGCGCAGCCAGAAGACGGCGAACATCAGACCCAGGATCAGCCGGGCCTCGAACCGTGGCAACAGGGTCCCCAGCAGGCCGAATGCCGCCGAATTGAATTCCCATTCCCGGGCGAACACCTGCAAAGAGGTGAGGTTCGTGCCGCCCATCAGGACGAATGGAGCATACAACCCGGCCAGTGTAGCGCCGAACAAAAGCCAGTGGCGGGGTCGAGTTCGAAGCAGCACCAACGGCGCCAGCACCAGGGCGAAGATCTTGGCCCCGGCGGCCATCCCCAGGCAGACGGCGGCGCTTCCCGCACGCCGGTTTCGGACGAGCAGGATCGCCGCCATGAGCAGGCAGGCTCCGGCGCCGTCCGGGTGCGCCGTGAAGGCGATTTCCTTGATCACGAGCGGGCACCATGCGTAGAGCATGACGTTGGACGCCGGCGTCAAGCGGAGGAGGATCCAGATCATGAGAAGGTCGACCAGGATCAGGATCGACTGGAGAGCCGTCACGCTGGCCGGTTGCAGCCAGTAGCCCAGCAGGAAGAGGAACTGCGTCACCGGTCCGTAGATGGTCGGCAGGTCGGGGTTGTTGATGCCGTCCAATAGTTGCTGGAATGCCGGCGGGACGTTCGTATCCGGGAAGAACGCCTCCGGCGCGGCGCCGTAGGGTGTCCCGGCCGTGGCGAAGCGGTAGCCGTCCCACAGATAGCGATAGAAGTCGTCCTCGAAGAAGGGTCCGCCGGCGAGTCCGCAGAGCCTGAAGACCACGGCCCAGAGGAACAGGCGTCCGATGGGAAACGGTTCGCGGCGCCGCCGGAAAAAGCGGTAGAGGCCGAAGACCGGCAGGCTGGTCCAGGCTACCAGGACGAAGAAGACCGGGAGATGGGGCTCGCCGGGCTGGCGGGCGAGGTAGGCGAGGGCGCCGTAGCCGAACGCGCACCAGAGGCCGACGGCGTCGACCAGCCGGTGAGAGGGGGTTTTGGAGGGCAGGTCGCCCTTTTTTCGAAGAGTTGTCTGAGACACGGCGGTTTGGGTCTCGCGAACGGGGTCAGGGCTAAGTATACGAATTCCGGTTGGAGGGGGGACATTCTTGTCCCCCGTCTTCTGCGTTGGTGTACGAATCGGTGGCCGGAAAGCGTAGAGGGACTCCGTCCCCCCCAAATCCCCCCTGTTCGGCGGCAGGGATGCCACCGCTCCTACGGCGGGGAGGGGCGACTTCCAGTCGCCCGCCGGGAAGGGCGATTTCTAGTCCCGACTTCCCCAAAGTCAAAAACTACCGAAGGTTAACGTTTTCAATGTTTTCCGGGTTCTTCGCCGAAACGGTAAAGTGGTGGACTTCCATTGTTTGACGTTCTGAACAGGCAAAAAATAGGCAGCACAATTCCCGCCTGAAGGCCAATGCACTCTTCCCATTCTCTCTTGTGCCACAGGTTCAGACCACAGGGTGCTTCGGCTGTGTCGATCTTTGGCCAGCACTACAGGGCAACGCTCAAACCCTGACATACCCGACGTCCGTTGATAACGGCTTACTCGGCGCGTGTGCCGGAGGGCGGTGGGAAAGACCCTACGCTACTTCGCGCTCAAGCCTCCGATTGCCGTCGAGGTCGACCGGACCGTCGTCGTCCGTGTCGATCCGGGGCACTCGACCCACCAGGACCTGCTCAACTCCTACGTTGGGGTGACGGTCGCCCTGAAGCGGGCGGTCGAGCTGCAACCAGCGGCGGAAGGTCGCTCCTTCCAGGTCGTGATCGACGGTGAACACACTGGGCAGTGGCAAAGGCTGATGGAGGCTGATTTTAGCTGCTGAAAAGGGGGGCTCGTGGCCGATCCGGGAATGTAAGTGAGACAACGGGGGTCACTTACATCAGGAGAGTACATCAGGAGAGCTTTCCACCTTACACAGGTGAATTCCCCGATCTCCTTTTCCTGCTTGTGGTTACGGCCAGATCCCCGAACGCCGGCGCCCGCACGGGGAAAGTGGAGGTGGTCGGGAGCGACCCCCCCTTTTTGGTGCCCGGATCGGGCACGGGAGCGTTGCGAAATTCACATTTGTGCAATGCCCCCTGGCAGGGTCGCTCCCGTCTCAATCATCCCTGGCGGGAAGGCCATAAATGACGCCCGTGGTGTGGCAGGTCCGAGTCTGATGAGCGCCCGGAACGGCAACCTGGAACTGTCGCTTCATCAGGCGGCCAAGGCGCTTTTTCCTGGTCGCCAACTCAGCCCCGTATAATATTTTCGTACCCTGAGGCCCGCCCCTGATACTTGGTATTCTTAGCTGTCGCGTCTAGAGGCGATCAGACCGTAGTCTGATCGGTTCCACAGACCGGTTTCGGTGGTTCTCCGGCTAATGGCGTTGCTGCTATCATAGCCGATATGAGTGTGAGCATCGTGTATTGCATAGGGGATTATATCCCAAAGTCACAATCACCCCGCTAGTCGGGGTCGAAGGTGAACGGACGGAAAAACGCCTTTCGGGCCTGTTCCCTCGACAGCCCTGGCATATCCACCTTCTCTCTCAAC
>JAJDTT010000248.1 GCA_022827025.1 Acidobacteriota bacterium | reverse complement strand
GTCGCTGCTCGTTTGGAGGGGCGTCATTCTTGGCGCCCTCTTTCGAGCGTTGGGTGTACTCGAAGCTCGGCGGCTCGACGTCCTGGCGTTTTGCTTTGGAGGGAAGGTCGGTCCGTTCGCTCTCTTTCGCGCCGTGCGGGGAAGACGAGCTGAGGGAGGGAGAGACGATGCGGCCGCCCGGTTTTTTTTGAATTCGAGGTCGTAAGACGGCGCCAAGGATGACGCCGCTCCCATTGCAACATGGATACTCCCGGCGACTAGAAAGTCGCCGCTCCACCCCCCGGTCCGGTAGTGCCCAAGCAATGGCCGGCGGACGGTGGCGCCGTTCGGGGGAGGACGACCACAAGGGTCGCCCCGACGAGTCGTTCGACAGCGGCAGCGCGGTAATCTAGAAGGTGACTGTCCCCTATCTCTCTGCTTCGGATTGCCGTCGCCGTGGAAGAATCAGCCAGGAGCGGCCGGACCGTCCGGGTGAGCGCCTGAACCCGCGACGCCCTTTTCCCGGCTGGCGGCATAGCCCACCACCAGCACCAGGACGTGTCCGATCATCCCGATGGTCATGGGCATCCAGGGAAAGTTGTAGGGACCAAGATCCAGCAACGGGCTCTGGCTGTTGGGCATCTCCACCCGGGTCAGGGCGGCCCAGAGGGTGAACAGCACGCACGCGGTGAGGCCGATGTAGGCCCCCTTGGACGTGGCCTTGGGAAAGAGCCATCCCAGGGCGAAGAGGCCCAGTTTCCCTCCCGAGACGACCAGGGCCAGTCCGAGTGAGTATTTCACCAGGGACTCGATTCCGATCCACTGCTGCGCCAGGAAAATGGACAGCAGCCCGCCGACCACGACCCCGGCGCGGCCCACCATGAGTTGGCGGCGCTGGACGGCTCCCGGGCGGTACCGGCGGTAGAAGTTCTGCAGCACCACCGCCGCGATGCTGTTGAGGTCCGAGTCCATGCTGGACATGGCTGCCGCCAGCAGTCCTGCCAGGAGCAGTCCCAGGAGCCCGGGAGGCAATTCGGTCATGATGAAGTGGGGAATGATGTTGTCCTTGACCTCTCCCACCTCCGGGGGAAGCGCCGACGGGTCGGCCTGGTAGAAGGCCCAGAGCAGGGCCCCCAGCAACATGAACAGGAGCCAGATGGGGATGCAGGAGAGGATGCCCGTCATGGCGCTGCGGCGGGCCTCCCGGTCGCTTCGGGCCAGCAGGTACCTCTGCACCATGTTCTGGTCGGTTCCGAAAGCCTGCAGGAAGTGGAAGATCCCTCCCACGAACAGGAGCCAGAAATTGTCCTCAATCAGGCTGGGGTCCCAGTTTCCCAGGCTGAACTTGCCCCCCTCCCAGGCGGTGGTGAGGAGCTGTCCGGAGTCCCCCCGGCCCAGGATCAGGGCGCAGCAGAGCACGCCTCCGCCCACCAGCAGGATCCCCTGCAGGAAATCGGTCCAGACCACGCCCTGGATTCCTCCCGCCAGCGTGTAGATCACGGTCAGGAGGCCCACGGCGAGGATCACCCACCACACGTCCCACCCGGTGACGAAGGCCAGGGCCAGACCCAGGAAGTAGACGGTCAGGCTCATGTCCAGGACCCGGCTCAGGATGAAGGAGACCGAGGCATAGGCCTGGGCGGGGTAGCCGAATCGAGTTCCCAGGTACTCGTAGGGGCTCATTCGCAGCGTTCGGCGGTAGAAGACCACGAACCGCCCCACGGTCAGCAGGACCACCACCGGCAGGCCCAGGTGGTAGGCGAAGGGCCACATGTCGCTGAAGAAGACGTTTCCGGGATGGCCCACGAAGGTGGCGCTGCTCACCACCGTCCCCATGAGGGAGAAGCCCACGACCCACCCGGGGAGATTTCGCCCGGCCAGGAAGTAGTCCTCCGCGGATTTCTGGCGCCGGGAGAAGTGGAAGGCCAAGCCGCCGATGAACGCCAGGTAGACGACCAGGACCGTGATGTCGAGTGGGCTCATGATGGTTCAGGCCGTCTTGGGAGGCGACGGCATCAGCAGGAAATTTTCCGTAGTTCCTTCGATCAAATCCGATTCCCGGATCAGGGATTCCAGAAACCGGTCACGGTTTTCACGGGTGACGTAACGGTCGAACCTGTCCCGGCTGAGGACACGGCTCAACTCTCCCATCCGTGTTCCGGAAACCGGCACCGTTCCAAGGTCCAACGCTCGAAAAAACGCCCTCCCCGGAACGGAATCGCCGACGAGTAACGCGCTGACCATGACGTTCGTGTCGAAGACGAAGCGCGTCATTCACCGTCCAGGATGGATCGCAATCGTTTCCCGACAAGATATCAGAACAGCACCAGACACACCGCGCCTCGGCGACAGGTCGCCCATGAGGACTGGCTGCTCACGCCGTGCGTTGCGCCCCTTCGCCTGACTGTCCCGCCGATCCCTTCGCCTGCGGCGCCACGGCTGCCTGATTGTCGCGTTTGGGGTTCGGCCGACGGTGGACGAGGGGGGCGTTGGGCATCCTGATTGGCCCATGAGGCATTGTGTTACAGTGTGCCGGGCCGCCAAAATCCGAATGAGTACATCAGGCGCTTTCTCGACGGATCCGATCCAACGTTACGGCTACCTCGCCGCGCGGATCATGCTGGCTGCGATCTTCCTGCTCACCGGAGGCGACAAGCTCGCGGACAGGCAGGATGCGGCGGGCGATATCGCCGAGGTGGGGCTGCCGTTCCCGGCACTGCTGGCGGTCGTTGCCGGAGTCCTCGAAATCGTTTGTGGCGCCCTTCTCCTCCTGGGCAGGAAGACGTCATGGGGCGCAGCAGGCCTGTTGCTGTTTCTGACGCCGGTCACGGTACTCTTCGAGAATCCGTTTCGTGCGTCCGCGGACTTCGGCACACTCATCGATTTCCTCAAGAATCTCGCCATCATGGGCGGGTTGTTGATGGTCCTCCTGACAGAGTGCCGGCACAAGGCTTCCTGACAGCCCCCTACGTCACATACAGCAGGAAGTTGTGTGCACTGGCCTCGTCGTGATGGTTCAGCCGGCCCGGGAGACCAGCGTGACCTCGGTGACCTCCGGCGGGCAGTTCAGGCGCAGGGGGGCCGTCACTCCGATTCCCACGTTGGTGTAGAGCCACCCCTGGCCGACCCGGTACAGGCCCTGGTCGTACTTGCGCCCGTAAGGGGGCAGGAAGGGCGAGCCGATGAAGGGGAAACGGACCTGCCCGCCGTGGCTGTGGCCCGAAAGTTGCAGCAGGACCCGGCCGTCGGCCAGGAAGTCGTCGGCGAAGTCCGGTTCGTGCATCAGGAGCAGGGTCGGGTCCTCGCCGTTTCGATTCGCCAGCGCCTTCTCAAAGTCATGGCGCCGGACCCAGCCGTCGTCCACACCGGCCAGGTAGAGTGGTTGGCGGCCGACCGACAGGGTCAGTCCCTCGTTCATGAAGACGTGAATGCCGGCGCGGGTCAGGCCGTCGATCACCGCGTCCGCGTTCTTCCAGTGGTCATGGTTGCCCAGCACGGCGAAGACGCCGTACTTGGCGTCGAGGCGGCCCAGGGCCGGCGCCAGCTCGTAGATGGATTCGGCGGTGGAGAGCACGTAGTCTCCGCCCAGCAGGGCCAGGTCGGGCCGGCACTCGTTGGCCATCTCCACGGCGGCGTCGATGAGTTCGATCTGGGTGTGGGGGTAGAGATGGAAGTCGCTGAGGAGGACGATCCGCAGGCCGTCCAATGAACTTGGCAGTCCGGGGAGGGGAACTTGGACCCGCTCGAGGCGCAGCCGCTTCACCTCGACCCTCGTCGCGTACAGCCAGGTGCCGCTCAGTCCGACGAAGCCGGATCCCAGGCCGACTCCCAGGGACTTCAGGACTTTTCGGCGGGTGAGCTTCATGGGAGCGGCCCAATCATAGCACCCGTCAATAGCGGCGGCGTGGAGCGGCGTCATCCTTGGCGCCGTCTTACGACCTCGCATTAAAGTAAAATCGAGCGGCCGCATCGTCTCTCCTCGTCTGTGTCCGTCCTCACCCTCAGTGCGAATACGAGCGAAGGGACCGACCTCCCTTCGAAGAGAAGAACCAAGACGTCCGGCCGCCGAGCTTCGAGTCCACTCGACGCTCGAAAGAGGGCGCCAAGAATGACGCCCCTCCAGCTTGCGAACGGGCCGGTGGCGGCATACTCTCTGCTCCGAGTCGAGGCAATCGAGGGCGAACCGGTCGCCGGCTGCCTGGCCTGCCTCGGCCGGTTTTCGCTACGAGGAGAGTCCGATTCCACCCCTTCTGACTCTGGCTACATCCCAGGTGCGTGTCGACCGCTATGACGGTCTCCAGACCGTCGACTACGTGGTGGTCGCCGTCTACTTCGCGTGCGTGCTGATGCTGGGCTACTACTTCAGCAAGCGGCAGAAATCGGCGGACGAGTACTTCCTGGCCGGGCGCAAGATGCCCTGGTTCGTGGTGGGGCTGAGCATGTACGCCTCTTTGCTCTCCACCATCGCCTACCTCTCCGAACCGGGCGAGTTCATCAAGAACGGCATCGGGGTCTGGGGCCGGCAGATGCACGTCCCCTTCAGCGTGGCGGTGGCCGTCCTGATCCTCGTCCCCTTCTTCATGCGCAAGCGGCTGACCAGCGCCTACGAGTACCTGGAGGAGAAATACGGTCTCGGCGCGCGGCTGTTCGGGTCGACCCTGTTCCTCTGTATCCGGCTCTCCATGATGGGGATGATCGTCTACACCGCCTCCATCGCCATGTCCAAGATGGCCGACCTGCCCTTCACCTGGGTGGTGCTGGGCGTGGGGGTCATCGCCGTCGTCTACACGGTGCTGGGCGGCATGCGGGCCGTCATGTGGACCGACCTGGTGCAGTTCATCATCCTCTTCGGCGGCCTGCTCTTCACCATCGGGTACATCTTCGTCGACACCGGGACCGGACCCATCACCTGGCTGCAGGACATCCTGGCGGCGGACCATGAGCCCCAGCCCTTCTTTCGCCTGGACCCTTACGTCCGGGTGAGCGTGCTGGGGATGGCCATCTACGCCTTCGTCTGGTGGGTCTCCACCTGCGGCTCGGACCAGCTCATGGTGCAGCGCTACCTGGCCACGGGCTCGCTCCGCGCGGCCCGCCGTTCCATCCTGGCCAACCAGGCCGCCGACGTGAGCGTCGGCATCCTCCTGGGGCTGGGCGGAATCGCCCTCTACTCCTACTACAAGGCCCAGCTTCCCGGGACGCCCGACGAGGTCTTCCCCCACTTCATCGCCCACACCCTGCCGCGCGGCCTGGCCGGGCTGGTGGTGGCCGCCCTCTTCTCCACCGCCATGGCCGCGCTGGATTCCAGCATGCACGGAGTTGCCACCGTCCTGACCGTCGACTTTGTGGGACGCTTCCGAAAAGAACCGCTCTCGCAGAAGTCACAGCTCCGGCTGGCCCGGCTGTTCACGCTGGGAGCCGGCATCTACGCCGTCCTCTTCTGCCTCTTCCTGAACACCATCCCCGAGGGCTCCCGGGGCAACATCTTCGATCTCACGACGAGGATCATCGCCTACGTTATCGGGACCCTGGGAGGCATGTTCGTGGCCGCCTTCCTGCGCTTCCGGGCCCGCGGAGCCGCCATGGTGCTGTCGGCTGTCCTGGGACTTTCGGTCGGCTTCTACCTCTCCCTGGGACACTGGTTCCAGGATCACCCGGACGTCTTCCTCTACGTCCTGGAGAAGGGCGAGGAGCCGACGCGGTGGGAGCCTCGGCCCGAGGGTCCCAACACCATCGGATCAAGTCCTGAGGACAATCGCTTCGTCCTGACCGGAGACGGGGTGGCCCCACGGCATGCCGGCGTGGAGAAGACGCCCGAGGGCTGGTCGATTCGCACGCTGACCGGGGACGCGGAGATCCGGGTCAACGATCGCCCGGGTTCACCCGCCATCATCGCCCCCGACGACGTGGTGACCCTGGGGTCGCGCCGCCTGCTGGTTCGGCTCAAGGCCGTTTCGTGGATGTGGCCGCTGCCGGTCTCCTTCTTCGTCACGCTGCTGTCGACCCTCATTCTGGGATGCCTGCCCGGTTTCAAACGGAGGAGCTGAACTGGTATTTTCGTTGAAGAGGTGAAGATGGACGTACAGGCCGGGTCAGTCTCCAGCGACGAATTGAGGAAGGGGCCCAAACGCCTCAAGCGGAAATACTACGAAGCCGAGCTCCGGCGGCTGCAGGTGGAGCTGACCAAGCTCCAGGACTGGGTGGCCCGGGAGGAGCTCAAGGTCGTGGTCCTCTTCGAGGGGAGGGACGCCGCCGGCAAGGGAGGCGTCATCAAGCGGATCATCCAGACGCTGAACCCGCGCCAGGTCCGCGTGGCCGCCCTGGCCAAGCCCACCGAACGGGAGCGGACCCAGTGGTATTTCCAGCGCTACGTAGCCCATCTCCCGGCCGCCGGAGAAATCGTGCTCTTCGACCGGAGCTGGTACAACCGGGCCGGAGTCGAGCGGGTCATGGGGTTCTGCACCGAGGAGGAGTACTGGGAATTCCTCTACTCCTGCCCCCAGTTCGAGCGGATGCTGCTCCGGTCCCAACTCCATCTCATCAAGTACTGGTTCTCGGTGAGCGACGAGGAGCAGGAACGCCGCTTCCAGGCCCGGATCCGGGATCCGCGCAAGCGCTGGAAGCTGAGTCCCATGGATCTGGAGTCCCGTTTGCGTTGGGTGGAGTACTCCAAGGCCAAGGACGCCATGTTCGACAAGACGGACGCACCCGAAGCACCCTGGTACGTGGTCAACGCCGACGATAAGCGCCGGGCCCGCCTCAACTGCATCACCCACCTGCTGAGCCGGTTCGACTACAACCAGGAAGACCCCCCCGAGCTGGAGCTCCCGCCCCGCCAGGAGGACGGCGGCTACGTCCGGCCTCCCATGGGGATCCAGCGGTTCGTTCCGGAAGTCTACTGAACCGGTCCGCCGCCGATGTGCGGGACCGGCGCGGTTGCCATCTGACTGACCATGCAATATCCCAGACGCAACTTCTTTCGCATTGAGGTCACGGAGACCGAAGAGGACTATGAAGTAAAGATCGCTCCCGGTGAAAAAGAGCGGGCCAAGAAGATCCCGGGCCGTCGCTGGGACCCGAAAAGGACCCGCTGGGTGTATCCGAAGACGATGGCGTGTTATCGCGCTCTGGAGAGAGAGTTCAAACGCGACGCCAAAATATTCGACATAAAACCCCCCATTGAACGGACCCAGCCGCTGGCTCCCGTTGACTTGCCGCCCGATGAACCGACGGTACAGAAGCGCTTGGAAGACCTCGACGAAGGCGTGAAGACGCTTCTGAGCATTGTGGACAACGTCGAGAAGTCGGCCCGGAAAACGCAAAGTCTGGTCGAGGGGGCTTTCGAGCCCTCTGAGTCACAAAGCGACGGTGAAGTCGATCTCACTGAGCGAACGAATCTCCGGGACTTGGAGAAGATGCTCAAGGAGTTGGCGTTTCAGGTGTCGGGAGATCCCTCCTTCAAGGTCTGGATGAGGGAAATGGAACCCATCATGTATCCCCGGGAGTTTGTCGAAAGCACTCATGAGGAAATCCGGAGGAACATCAGGCAGATGCTGGGAGTGGAAGGCCGGGACAGATCCAGTTTTCCGGAATACGTCTCCCGGCTACAGGCGGTAGGCCTGCTGCCCACGGGTTCGGTTCCGAAGCCGTCCTGGGTGCTTCGCTCGATGAACGACCACAGAAACCGGATTGCGCACGCCCGCCGCGTCGAGATGTCAGACGAGGAACGCTTCGCGCGCTCCATCATCTACCTCTTCAATCTGGCCCTCGTCTGGAATTACGTCGCCTCCGAGCCGATAGACGAAAGCGAAATTCCGTAGGGGCACCCCTTCCTTGTGGGTGCCCTCTTCTCACGGCAACGCGTAAGCCACCAACCCGTCGGACGTGACGTCGCTGAACACGTTGCCCCCACCGGCGGCGATCACCACGTACTGCTGGCCCGTCTTCTCGCCCCAAAAGGTCATCGGCGTGGCATGGGCGTTGGCCTCCAGCAGACCCACCCAGAGCTCCTCTCCGGAGGCCGAGTCGAAGGCCCGGAACCGACGGTCGTTGGTGCCGCCGACGAAGACCAGCCCGCCGGCGGTGACGATGGACCCGCCCAGGTTCGGAGTCCCGGTCTGCGGGACCCCCTTCTGCATCAGTTCCTCCACCACGCCCAGGACGCTGGTCCAGACGATCTCGCCCCGGTTCAGGTCCACCGCGTTCAGAGTCCCCCAGGGAGGCTCCTGGCAGGGCCACTTGTTGTCCTGCCAGAATCGGCGGCCCGCGCCCCGGGCGTTCCCCAGCTCGGTGACATTCACGTAGAGGAACCCGGTCGTGGGATCGAACGAGGCTCCCGACCAGTTGGCTCCCCCCAGTGAACCGGGCAGCATGAGGGTCGGCCCCTCTTGCCGGGGCGTGTAGATGCCCTCGTAATGGAGCGAATCGAAGAGCTCCGAACAGAATTCGTAGGACTCGGGCGTGACCCGGCTCACCTCCTCCCGGGTCAGGTTGTGCCGCACCAGCGGCGGCGGCTTGACGGTGAAGGGCTGCGTGGGCCAGTTGTATCCGCCCCCGGTCTGCGGCACCGGCCGCTCCTCCACCGGGAGCACGGGCTCGCCGGTCAGCCGGTCCAGCACGAAGACCATCCCCATCTTGGTGGGTTGAGCCACCGCCGGGACCTCCCGTCCGTCCTGTTCGACGGTCACCAGCACCGGCTGCGCCGGGAGATCGTAGTCCCAGGTGTCATGGCGGACCGCCTGGTAGTGCCAGATGAGCTCTCCGGTGAGGGCGTCCAGCACCAGCAGCGTGTTCCCGTACAGGTTCTGACCGTCACGGTCGCCGCCCAGGGGCGACGCCGTGGGGACGAACACCCAGCCCCGCTCCGTGTCCACGCTGATGATGGACCAGGCGTTGGCGCCGGAACGTTCCTTCCACGACTCCCCTTCCCAGGTCTCGTTTCCGGGTTCGCCGGGCCGGGGAACGGTGTGGAATTCCCAGACCAGGTCGCCGGTGAGCACGTCCCAGGCCCGCACCTTGCCGCTGGGTCCCTTGTTCTCCTGGCCGGAGCTGAGCCGGGAGCCCGTGACCACCACGTTCTTGTAGACGGCCACCGGGGAGGTGATCGTGTAGATGCTCTTGGGCCAGCGCGTGGTCATGCCCCCGTCCAGGTCCACCCACCCGTCCTCGCCGAACCCGGGGATCAGCCGGCCCGTCTCCGCGTCCAGCGCAAACAGCCGGGCGTCTCCCGTCCCCATGAGGATCCGCCGCTGAGGCTTTCCATCGACGGTCCCCTCCCAGTACGAGACTCCCCGGTGCTGGAGGTAGAAGCGGCCGTCGCCGCTGCCTTCCTGCGGGTCGAACTCCCAGAGCTCCCGGCCCGTCTCCGCCTCCAGGGCGATGACCCGGTTGGAAGGCGTGGAAATGTAGAGGACGCCATCCACTGCCAGAGGCGTGCACTCCCACGGAGCCTGCATCCGGTCGGGGATGGTCCGATGCGGGCGCTTCACCTCGCCCATCCGGTAGATCCAGGCCACTTCCAGTTCCTGGACGTTGGTCCGGTTGATCTCGGCCAGGGGGGAATACCGCGTCCCGCCCGCATCCTTGCCGTGATAACGCCAGTCGTTGTCGTCGGTCGGATCAGGCGCCGGAACGCAGTTTGCGGCCAACAAGAGCGGGAGTAAGAAAAGAGGGCTTGCCAATCTATTGCCGAGTTTCATAGGCACCACATGATGCCACCTGCGAGAGCTGTTGTCAGTGGCCAGGAGGGGCGATTTCCAATCGCCCGACGGGAGGGGCGATTTCTAGTCGCCCCGTCTTCTTCCGCGTTGTCGTACGATTTGGCCGCGGGAAATCGTACAGGGGGGACTGCCGTCCCCCCTGACCCCCTGATTGGCGGCTAGAAACCGCCTCTCCTGCCGGCGGTTGGAAACCGCCGCTCCCGTCGGCGATTGGAAATCGTCGCTCCATTGGCGATTGGAAATCGTCGCTCCTATAGCCGAACGTGGCACACGTCGCACCCGTTGGAGGCCTTCTGCGCCGCGTGGCAGTCCATGCAGAACTCCATGGAGGTCGGCTTCTCCTGAACCAACACCTCCCGCGTGGCCACGGGCCCGTGACAGGCGGCGCATTCGATCCGGGCGTCCACGGCGTGCAGCGCGTGCGAGAACCAGACGTAGTCCGGGACCCGGTAGACTCGCACCCAGGGGATCGTCTCGCCCGCTTTGGCGGCCTTGGCCAGCTTCAGGATGTCGGGACTGTCGCTCTTGACGGCCGTGTGGCAGACCATGCACTTGGACTCGGCGGGCAGACCCGCCGTAAAGCCGGGCTCCTCGATGGGATGGCAGAAGGCGCACCGCAAACCGGCGGCCGCATGGACCTTGTGGCTGAAGGGAATGGGCTGAGGCTCCGGCGCCTTGTCCTCCGAACCGGCCGTCCCGGACAGGACGCCCAGGACCAGAACCAGGGCCGCGGCTCCCAGGCGCCACCCCCAGGAACCCGGCTCAAGCCAGCGCGAAGGCCACGAATTCATCGCCCGAATTGGAAGCGGCCTGGCCGCCCCCGGCGGCAATGACCACATACTGCCGGCCCTCCGCCTCGTAAGTGGACGGGGTCGCGAAGCCGCCGGCGTTCAACTGATGCTCCCAGAGCACCCGCCCGTTGCTGGAGTCGTAGGCGCGGATCTTCTTGTCGAAGGATCCCGCCACGAAGATCAGCCCTCCCGCCGTGGCGATGGTCCCGCCGTGCATGGGGCTCCCCGTATCGCTGATTCCACGGGCCTTCAACTCCGGGATCTCTCCCGCCACCACTCGCCAGGCGAAGTCCCCCGAGTCCAGGTCGATGGCCGTCAGGTAGCCCCACGGCGGCTTGATGGCCGGGTACTTCTCCGCATCCTGCAGCAGGGCTCGCTCCGGCAGGGCGTAGTCGAAGGGCTGGTCCTCCCGGGCGGGGGCCAGCGTGATCCGGTTGGTCCATTCGCTGGTGTTGACGAAGAGCCGGTTCGCCGCCGGGTCGTGGCTGCATCCGCCCCAGAGGGCGCCGCCCCGGAAGCCCGGATGGATAATGGTTCCCTGCAGGCTCGGGGGCGTGTAGAGGGCGCCGACGCGGGACCGGTCGTAGATCTCCTTGACGAAGGCGTGGGCCTCCGGGGAGATGTCCGTGATCTGGTCGGGCATGAACCCCTGCCGGCACAGGGGAGGGGGCTTCACCGGAAAGGGCTGGGTCGGCCAGAGCTCCTCGCCCGGGACGTCCGAGGCGGGCATGGGCCGCTCCTCCACGGGGAAGACCGTCTCGCCCGTCTCCCGGTCGAAGAAGAAGACCATCCCCATCTTGGTGGGCTGGACCACCGCCTCGAAAGTCCGCCCGCCTTGGGTCATGTTGATGAGGGCCGGCTGACACGGCAGGTCGTAGTCCCAGACGTCGTGATGGACGGTCTGGAAGTGCCATTTCCGCTCCCCGGTGGAGGCGTCCAGCGCCAGGACGCAGTTGCCGAAGAGGTTGGCGCCCTTGCGGTTGCCGCCGTAGAAGTCGAAGGCGGGCGAGCCGATGGAGGCGAAGACCCAGCCCCGCTCCGGGTCCAGGCTCATGCCGCCCCAGTTGTTGGTCCCGCCCGTGGTCTTCCACGAGTCTCCTTCCCAGGTGTCGTTTCCGAACTGGCCCGGACGGGGGGTGGTGTGGAAGATCCAGCGCCGTTTTCCGGTGGCGGCGTCGTAGCCCCGGATGTGGCCCGGCGCCTCCGGGTAGGGTCCCTCCGCGCCGCCGCCACCCGCGATGATCAGGTCCTGGTAGGCCACCACCGGACTGGTCAGAGTGAAGGAGAGCCCGGTCATGTCGTGGTCGAAGTCTTCCTTCAGGTCGATGACCCCGTCCCGGCCGAATCCGGGCGTCAGCTTCCCGGTCCCGGCGTCGATGGAGTAGAGCAGGTCCTTCACCGGAAGGAAGATCCGGCGGTCGCCGGGCCGGGCGGGGTTCTCCCAGTAGGTGACGGCCCGGTTGATGCCGGGGGAGCCTCGCAACGGCTTCCCGCCGCGGGGATCGAAGCTCCAGAGCTTCCGGCCCGTGGCCGCGTCCAGCGCATGCACGTGAAGTGTGGCCGTGGAGACGTACATGCGCCCGTCCACCACGATGGGCGTGCACTCGATGGTGGTGGAGGGGCGCTGAAGAGCGTCGCCGGTCCGGTGGGTCCAGGCCACCTTCAACTCCGACACGTTGGTCCGGTTGATCTGGTCCAGGGGCGAGTAGCGGCCGGCGCCCGCGTCTCCGCCGTAGTGTTGCCACTCCCGGGCGGCCGGGTCCGGGGCCTGCCGCGACGGAGCGCAGGCGCTCCAGGCGGCGGCCAGCGCGGAACTCGTCTTCAGAAAGTGACGGCGGTCGATGGGGCCGTTCGTACGCGAAGGGCGGTTCACTGGGCGAATTTTCGGATGAGGTTCACCAGTTGCCACCGCTCCTCGTCGGAGAGCTTCTTCTGGTAGCCGGGCATGGGGTCCTTCCCGTTGGTGATCTTCCAGAAGAGTTCACCGTCGGTGACCTTGGCCATGGCTTCGACGTCGTCGAACGGAGGAGGCTTTTCCTTGAGCATGCCCGCCACCGGACCGTCCGCGCCGCCGGTCTCACCGTGGCAGAACTTGCAGTTCTCGTCGTATTGCGTCCTCGCCGTGGCCATGGCTTCGTCGGTGGCCGCGTGGGGGTTCTGCATCTTCTTGGCCTCGTCGGGCGCCTCCCATTCGTGGGAGCCGGCGGCCAACAGGAGCAGGCAGCTCCCCATCAGGCTGAGGATGAGTCGAGTCGTGAATCTTCTCATGGATCCTTTTCTCCGCAACTTCGTGGAATGTGCCGTGGCCGGCGTGATCCCTTCTTCGCCGGCCCGGAGATTGTATCACTAGCGGTCCGTGGTAAAAGTCCCGCGAGCATCGAGACCGGGGCTGCGCCCGCCGGACAAGGCGCTCTGAGGGAGCATATCGGGAATATGTGACCGAGGAGCAACGCAGTCCGCCGGGATGCAGACCCGGTCGAATGCCGTGACGACTTTTGCCACGGGCCGCTAAGCCTCTGCGCCGGACCCCCGCCGAGGGCCGGTGCTTCTATTCCGGCAGGGTCAGGACCAGCGCCGAAGCCCGGCCCGGGGCATGGTAGACGCTGTTCACGGCGGTCTTCAAGTGGGTGTGGCGCCCCAGGAACTCTCCCGTATTGGGGTTGACGTCATAGAAGGGAAAGTTGCTGCTGGAGATGTCCAGGCGGACCCGGTGCCCCTTGTGGAACCGGTTGGCCGTGTCCCAGAGGTCGACCTCCACCCGGTAGACGGCGCCCGGCTCCATGAGCACCTCCCGTTCCCGGGATTCGCGGAAACGCATCCTGAGGATGCCGTCCTCCAGGTTCATGGCGTACCCCTCCGGATAGTCGGCAGAGGGCGGATAGACGTCCATGAGCTTGGCCGTGAAGTCGGTGTCCCTGGCCGTGGAGGAGACCCAGAGCTCCACCCGCATGGGACCGGCGATCTCCAGGTCCTCTTCCAGGGGGGGCGTCTGAAAGGAGAGCACGTCGGAGCGGGAAGAGAGGGGCAGCAGGTCGGTGGGCGGGAATTCCCCCTCCAGCGGGACCTGGTTGTGGGCGCCGCGGCGAATCAAGTGCTTTCCCGAGTCGATGTTGCCGCCGATGGTGGGCACGGGGTTCCTGGGGTCGTATTCGAATCCGCTCCGGCCCGGTTCCCGGGGCGTCTCGCGGCGGAGGCTGCCGTCGCCGTGCAGGTAGAGGCGCAGTTGCCGGGATCCCGCGGGGGGCCAGGTCTCGGAGGTCTTCCAGGCGCCGCCGCTCTGGAGCCTTCCTTTCTCGTTTCGCTCCGCCGTCTCGGCGCCCATGACGAAGTAGCGGACCCGAGGCTTCTGCTCCAGGCCCAGGTCCTTTCCCTTGAGAAACTGGTCGAACCACTTCACCGCCTTCTTACGGAGCGTCATCTTCACCTCCGGTCCGAAGTCCACGTCCCCGGCCCAGGTCACCTGCGTGGAGTGGGTCCAGGGACCCACCAGGAGATGGACGTAGCCCTGCCGTCCGGTCAGACCCTGGAAGTTCTTCACGGTCCCGCGCTTGAAGATGTCGTACCAGCCGCCGATGTAGCAGATGGGGATGTCCGGGTAGCTGGAATAGCGCTCCTCGAAGTTGTAGCCGTTCTGTTTCCAGTAGTCGTCGTAGGTGGGATGGGCGCGCCAGTCGGCGTACCAGCGGGCATAGGAAGGCGTCCAGGACAACGGGGAGGTGGACTTGAGGGGCGCCGCCATCAGCCAGCTTCGCAGTTGCTCGTTGGCCCGGGTCATAGCCGCCAGCGTGGGCGTGTCTTCTTCCTCGTCCGGATCGGCGGGTTCGGTCTCCTTGCCCGTCTGAGCCAGACGGAATCCGTAGACCAGGTTGTGCAAGAGGGCGAAGGCGCCACCTCGGCCCGCTCCGTCCTCGATGTAGTTGGAGGTGCCCACGTAGGCGAACATGGTCCTCAGGTGGGGCGGGCTCAGGGCCGCTAGGGCGTTCTGGCAGGCGGCCGCGTAGGATCCGCCGTAAGTCCCCACGTCGCCCGTGGACCAGGGTTGGGCGGCGATCCATTCCACGGCGTCGTACCCGTCCTCGCCCTCGTTGACGTAGATGTAGAATTCCCCCTCCGATTCGTACCGGCCCCGCGTGTCCTGGATCGCCACCGCGTAGCCGTGGGTGGTGAAGAACTCGGCGGTCGTGGCCGTCCTGTGCTTCCCGTAGGGGTGCCGGATGAGGATGCTGGGGAAGGGGCCGGGAGGGGTGGTCTCGCCGTTGGGCAGATAGACGTCGGTGGCCAGGCGGACTCCGTCGCGCATCGGCACCATGACGTTCTTCCAGATGCGGACCTGAATCGGGTCTTTGGGAGGCAGGGCGTAGGAGAAGGGAGCCGATCCGATGACGACGGCTGCCGAAGCGATCAGGACCTGGATATTTCGAAGGATCATGGCGAACTCTCCAGTCGGTAATCCACAGGCAATCTACAGGAACCTCACAGGCCATCCACACCCGTCGCGGGGTCGATGAATTCCGTGAGCCAGTTTAGTCCTGGCCGCCGGGATCTTCCACACGGAGCCGCCGGTGGGCCTGGACGATCCGTTTTGACCGGCTCTGGCGACCGTTCTATATTGTGGGCTCACTTGAAACAACCATAGGGAGCCAAACGAATGACGAGTCAATCGCATCGGGCAGTGATCATGGGTCTGGGCTACATCGGCGGCGCGGACCAGGTTTCGGGAGACGCGTTGGGCCAGTTGGTGGTGGACCTGGACGGGACCCACATCGACGCCCTGGCCAACCATCCCCGGGTCGACGTGGTGGCCGGGAGCAGCCGCGACCTGGGACGGCGGGAACGGTTCACCGAACGGACCGGGATCGGGACCTACGCCGACTGGCGGGAGATGCTGGAGCAGGAAAAGCCCGACATCGTGGGTGTGGCGACCTATACCCCGGTCCACAAGGAGATGACGGTGGCCTGCGCCCGCCAGGGGGTCCGGGCCATACTCTGCGAGAAACCGATCGCCAACACCGTGGCCGACGGGCAGGACATGGTGGACGCCTGCGATGAGGCCGGGTCGTTGCTGGCCATCAACCACAACCGCCGGTACAACCCCAACTACCGGAGGCTGCGGGACCACATCGCCGCCGGAGGCCTGGGCGAGCTGACTTCCGTGACGGCCCAGTGGAGCAGCGGGCGCCTGGGGAACGTGGGGACCCACGTCTTCGACGCCATCCGATGCGTCACCGGCCGCCGCGTGGAAGCGGTCTCGGGGACCTTGGACCTGGCCGGGAAGCCCGACTGCCGGGGACCCGCGTTTCAGGACCCGGGAGGCTGGGGTGTGATGCGGTTGGAAGGGGGGCTCATGACCACGGTGGACGCCTCAGACTACGCCTGCGTCCCCATGGTCATCGGCTTCAACGGCACCGAGGGCCGGGCCACCACTGGTGGCGAGGAGGTGCGGATCGAGTACTGGGACGGCCGCAGTGAGGAGTGGCCCAGTCCCAGGGCGCAAGCTACCTCCATGGACGTGGCGGTGGTCGAGATCGTGGACTGGTTGGAGGGGACGGCGCCGTTTCCCTATCCGGCTGTGGAAGCGGTCGAGACGCTGGAAGCCATCGCCGGGTTCCACCTCTCCCACGCCCGCTCCGGCTCCTGGGTGGACCTGCCGCTCAAGGGCGAGGACCGGAACCACGTGGTCAATAGCGGGTAGAGAAGGCGATTTCCAATCTTCCAATCGCCCGGGAACGGCGACATCCCTGTCGCCCACAGGAAGGGCGATTTCCAGTCCCAATCGTCTCGCGGTCGACGACTACCAAACGGTAACCTTTCCGGGTCCATTCCGAAGGCGACGTACTCCTGGACCTGCCCCATCTCGTCGGCGGCCATGATCACGCCGTAGCGAGCCCCGGTCAGCACGCACGCGCTCTCGACGACCTCCTGCAGGACGGTGTTGACGTCGAGGCTCACGCTGATCCGCAGGATGGCGGCGCTGAGCTTAGGGACGCGATCCTCCAGCGTCTCGATCTTTCGCCTCATTTCGTCGGGACTCGGCATTGACCCCTCCTTGCCGGATTCCGGACCGGGCTTCGGTTCGGCGTTCCCCTGCATCGACACGATCCCAGAGCCGGGTTGGGGATGCATTGGACGCTGCAGGCTCCGATGAATAGCGATTTCGAGAAACAAATCATAGTATTATCATCATATAAGGTCATATTGTCAGACTGATATCATTTTATCCATTTACATTCCCACCTTAATGACGATACGATTTAGTGACTTCAGGTCATCCAGTGCCGTGAAGATCATTCATTAGCAATGCGTCGTCCAAGACTATTCTTCGGGAATCGGTTACGGTGAGGAAAGCGATCCCTCCCCCCGTCGTCCCCTCGCCCCCTCGATGCCTCGATGCATTGACCCCTCGATCCCTCTTAATTCAGTGCAATAGGGAACCCGTTTTTCCTTTCCGTCGCTCCTGCCGGCACGGCGGAATCGGACGGCCCTTCCCTCCAGTCACTGTTGAACCTCCAAAACAACCCATCGACCGGCGCGGTCCCTTCAGAGATCGGATCATTTCGCCCAAGCGCAGTCATTGGCGTCGGCGGCGACCCGTCGACGGACGCGATCCTCCAAAGTCCCGAGTCGGCTTGGAGTTTCCGCAACTTTTCATACGAGAACCGTAGTTTAAGAGTCATGCAGATTCCGAATTCATGAGAAAGGACGACACCATGAGAAGACCTCCAGCAGCAGACCTGACCCCGAGAATTCCGACTTTTGCGATCACCGTGGCGGTATTCGTTGCCGTATTCGCCGCTCTGGTTGGCAATGTCGAAGAACGATACATCTACACCTTCGCGGGCACCGGTGAGGGTGGCGGTGGCGGGGACGGCGGTCCGGCGACGGAGGCACAACTCACTACTCCCCGTGGGCTGGCGGTGGACGGGTCGGGCAACGTGTATGTGTCCGACATCAATAGCCATCGAATTCGCCGGATCGACCCGGACGGCGTGATCACGACGATCGCAGGAACGGGAGAACAAGGATACGGAGGGGACGGCGGTCCGGCGACGGAGGCGCAACTCAACTGGCCTTGGGGGTTGGTGGTGGACGATTCGGACAACCTCTACGTGGCTGACGCAATCAGCAACAGAATCCGGCGGATCGATTCGGAGGGAGTGATTACGACGATCGCGGGAACGGGAGAACGAGGATACGGAGGGGACGGCGGCCCGGCAACGGAGGCGCAACTCTTTCTTCCCTATGAGCTAGCGCTGGACGGGGCAGGCAACCTTTACGTGGCTGATGGTGGCAACAACCGAGTTCGGCAGATCGACTCGGAGGGCATCATCACAACGATCGCGGGAACGGGAGAACGAGGATACGGAGGGGACGGCGGCCCGGTGACGGAGGCACAATTCGCTTTTCCCTATGGACTGGAACTGGACGCGTCGGGCAACCTTTTCGTGACGGATAGTTCCAACTACCGAGTTCGTCGGATCGCCGCCGACGGCGTGATCACGACCATTGCGGGAACGGGAGGCCGGGGATACAGCGGGGACGGCGGTCCGGCGACGGAGACACAAATTGGTTATCCCGCTGGGTTGGCACTGGACGGGTCAGGCAACCTTTACGTGGCCGACAGCGGAAACCAACGGGTCTGGGTCATCAGACCGCCTGGAGAACGAAATCCCGTCACCCAGGAGTTTCCACAATTCGCCAATGGCGAGGACTCCGTCTCCGACTTGGTGTTGGTAAACGTGGACACCAAGACGGTCACTCCGGTCATCCGTTTCTATGGTTCGACGGGGGACCCGGTCTCCGCCGGTTCGGTGGTGGAGGTGACCGAGGATCTGGAACTCGCGCCGGACGGAGCGTTGATCGTCACGGCGGGGATCCCGTCGCTGGGCGAGCGGACGATCTCCACGCATGGGCAGGGAGCGTTGGCGACCGGATCGGTGAGAGTCGTCTCCGACGGGTACGTCGGTGGGGTACTGCGCTTTGACAGCACGGCCGTGGGAGTAGCAGGAGTCGGAGCCGCCGAACCGGTCAACGACGCCCTTTTCCCGGCCCGCCGGGAGGAAGGCGGGATCAACACGGGGGCGGCGATTCGGAACCTCGCCTCCGAGGCCGTGATTCTGACCTGCCACCTGATGGAGCGCGGCGAAGTACTGGAAACGGCAATGGTGGAACTGTCCGGTAGCGGACAGCAGGCGAGGTTCATCAACGAGATGTTCCCCGATGCCGATACGTCGGACTTCACGGGTTCGGTGCGCTGCACCGCCCCCGAGGGCACGAAGTTCACCGGCGTCGCCTTGGAGATGGACATCCAGAACCGCATCTTCACGACATTGCCGATGGTGACGGTCGACGCGACGTTGCGGGGCGATGTCGAAGACCAGTACGCCTTTACGATCGCGGGAACGGGAGAGTGGGGATACGGCGGGGACAGCGGCCCGGCAACGGAGGCAAATCTCGCTCATCCTGGGCCGCTGGCAGCGGACGAGTCGGACAACCTCTACATGGCCGACTTGAGTAACCACCGAATTCGTCGGATTGACGCCGAGGGTGTGATCACGACCATCGCGGGAACGGGAGAGTCGGGATTCAGCGGGGACGGTGGACCGGCAACGGAGGCGCAAGTCGCTTCTCCCAATGGGCTGGCAGCGGACGGATCGGGCAACCTCTACGTAGCCGACTCCGGTAATCACCGAATTCGGCGGATCGACCCCGAGGGTGTGATCACGACCATCGCGGGCACGGGAGAACGGGGATTCGGAGGCGACGCCGGACCGGCGACGGCGGCGCAATTCAATAGTCCCCGTCAGCTGACGCTGGACGGATCGGGCAACCTCTACGTGGCCGATTACACTAACCGGCGGATCCGGCGGATCGACTCCGAGGGCATCATCACGACGATCGCGGGCACGGGGGAACGGGGATTCAGCGGCGACGGCGGCCCGGCGACGGAGGCGCAATTCAGTAGTGCCGATGGGCTGGCGGTGGACGGATCGGGCAACCTCTACGCGGCCGACGGCGGTAACAACCGAATTCGGCGGATCGACTCGGAAGGCGTGATCACGACGATCGCGGGCACGGGAGGCCGGGGATACGGCGGGGACAGCGGCCCGGCGACGGAGGCGCAATTCTCTTTTCCCCGTGGGCTGGCGGTGGACGGATCGGGCAACCTCTACGTGGCCGACGGTAGTAACAACCGAATTCGGCGGATCGACTCGGAAGGCGTGATCACGACGATCGCGGGCACGGGAGGCCGGGGATACAGCGGGGACGGCGGACCGGCGACGGAGGCGCAATTCTCTTCTCCCGCGTTTCTGGCGCTTGACCGGTCGGGCAACCTCTACGTGGCTAATGTCAGCCACCAACGGGTCCGGGTCATCAAACCACCGGGCGAAAGAAATCCCGTCACCATGGAGTTTCCACAATTCGCCAATGGCGACTCCACCGTCTCCGACTTGGTGTTGGTGAACGTGGACACCAAGGCGGTCACTCCGGTCATCCGCTTCTACGGTTCGACGGGAGACGCCATATCCGCCGATTCAGTGGTGGAGGTGACCGGAGATTTGGAACTCGCGGCGGATGGAGCGTTGACCGTCACGGCGGGGATTCCGCCACTGGGCGAGCGGACGATCTCCACGCATGGGCAGGGCACGCTGACATCCGGATCGGTGAGGGTGGTTTCCGACGGGTACACCGGTGGGGTTCTGCGCTTCGACAGCATGGCTGTCGGAGTGGCTGGCGTCGGGGCCGCTGCCCCCGTCAACGACGCCCTCTTCCCGGCCCGTCGGCAGGAAGGCGGAATCAACACCGGGGCGGCGATCCGGAATTTAGCGTCCGAGGCCATGACGCTGAACTGCCACCTGATGCAGGGCGGCGAAGTGCTGGAAACGGCGATGGTGGAACTGGCCGGTAACGGACAGCAGGCGCGTTTCATCAACGAGATGTTCCCGGATGCCGACACGTCCCAATTCACGGGATCAGTGCGCTGCACTGCGCCCGAGGGCAAGAAATTCACCGGTGTCGCCTTGGAGATGGACATCCAGAACCGCATCTTTACGACGTTGCCGTTAGTGCCGGTGGAGAGATGAAGAGATTTATCGGATTTTAATCGTCAGCGCGCAGAAGAATCGCAACGATTTGAATCGAGCTTTTCCTGGAAATAAGGCGCTAGCATACGCCATGGAGATGGCACCAAGAGCTATCGCGTCCCACCTTTTTTTGGCCATGGTCGCCAACACTCTTGGAAACGAATGGGAGAAGAGTGGACCGATTGATCGCTCCCATGTGGGGTCGGAGCCCCACTCCTCCCTCCGACCCGGGATTTCCGGAACTCACGGACGCCTCCGAGAAATCTGACAACCAACCCATGACCAGTGGAGAATAGGAGAATTGATATGGTGCCGAAAATCTTTGAAATCACTCGTGACGGTTTCCGCTTCCCAGAGCGTCTGAATGGCAGTCCGGGAGCCTACATAGGCTCCGATGCAGAGAGAAGGTCGGATGACTTCATCGATCGGAAAGACTGGAAGTTCAGAATCCAAGGGTTGGGCCACGGCGGATGAATCCGGACGCCGAGGAACAGACGCTTCAGGTCCGGCTCCTAGACCTTGAAGGCACGGTCATCGGAACCGGCGGGTCACGGCGGACCCGCTGGCAGCCAACGGCCACGTGGCCCGCTTTCTGGATGAGTTCCAATGGGACGATGCGGAGGCCGACCTGACGAATTTCCAGGGGGTTCTGGAAGTCACGCCGTCGAGCGGAGAGGTGGCGGCCACGGTGCTGCGTTCGAGTTCCGGAAATCTGGCGAGTCTGCCCGTGGCGCCGATGCAGAAAGAACATTAGTCAGAGGAATCACGACTTTTGCCACGGGCTGTTATGAGAGACCTCATGAAAATCGTAATCCTGACTTCCACCATCGTCTTGTTTCTCGGTAGTGGCGCAGTCCTTGGACAAACGTTAAAAGGTTACGCGACATCTAAGGCCAACAGGGAACTGGGAAACATCAAAGTCAATGTGGCCCTGGTTGAACCGCGCACGGCCTCCGACGTCTTCGGCCGGCGAATTGCTCGTCGCTTTATAGTCTTCCAGGTCACTATTGGAAATGGAAACGAAAATTTTGACTATTGGGTACAAGATGTGCTTCTGAGAGTTCCCATCACGCTGATCGGGAAAAAAGAATGCCCCCAGTGCTGCTCGAAAGACGATAGTAATTATACTGAGATTTCCTCTCTGGAACCTTCGATTCTACGAGGGGTGGCTGAGCGAGGTAGGTCGGAGGATCGAAGGAATGTGCTGATCCGGATTGCCACAGGAATTGGAAACATTGCCACTGGATTGACCGGGATCACCCAATTCGGTAGCTCATACGTACCTACGGTCGCTGCCTTCAATGGACCCCTACTTACATCCGTTGAAAATATCTTTCCGGATCATGGAATCAATCATGTCAAAAACCTCAACACGGCCGGGGTGGCGAACCGAATCGTGCCTCAGAGCCATTCGATGATTATGTTCGCGTTTGTTCCACAGACGCTCTTTTTTTCGAAAAAGGATAGCAAAGGATTCTGGAAGGATACATACAACTACGTAGATAGAATAATGCAGATGTCGGTTAGAGTGATTGGAAACTTTGTCGCCGAGGTTGATAAGGTGCCTCCTACCATAACGACGATTGCGTTTGAGAACGTCGGCAAAATCTGGGAACCAAACTCGACAGCAAGAGGATTTGTTATTGGTCAGTTCCTCACGGATTCCGAGTTGAGTTTGGGAACAGGCGGCGAGGACATGAAGGTCGAAATCGATGGCGTACCAACGAATGATCGAATTGACTTCATTCTCTATTTGGGTAAACCAGTCCCCCCTAACCACAAGATCGAATTCATCGTCAAGAAGGACAGGGTCAAACGGAAATACACGGCAACCGTTCCGTATCAAGTCCGGACGCCGCAAGAATCCGACACTGGACCGGATGGCGCAGCCGGATCGGGGTCGAAGGAATTGGAAGGGGATGAACCAGAACTACCTGATGCCAGTGTACGCGAATCGGAGACGGATTCGTGAGAGGCGGGGGGGACGGCTGTAGCGGCAGCGTAGCAAGTTTTTGGAGCGACCGTTCGCGCATCAGTTCGGCAGCAGAAGGTGACGCCGGATCTTCGTCCGGGGCCACGCGAATGTGCGCGAGCGACTGGTGATTCATGTGTTTGGTTTCAATCTGGGATTGCTGATGTGCCAACGGACGTGGGGCGGTATGGCCCGGAGTCTGCAGGGCTGCGCCTTGACACGCCTTTTTACGCATTTTCCGGCGAAAATGGGCCATTGGATCGACTGGAATCGGTTCTCGGATCGCTTCTGGGCGTCGATTCCGCCCGATTCGCTGTTTCGGACTCCTCGGACCAATCATTAAACCTTCTCGACCTCATCTTGCAGAAAGAACATTAGTCGGAAAAATCAGGGCTTTCTCAACGGGCTGCCAGGGAAAGCGAGTTTCCCCCGGACAATACGGGACAAGAGGAGTGAGCCAATGGGGTTCGGTTTGAATGACAGGAACAAGAAGCTCAACGCGAATGAAGTGTGCAAAGTGTTTAGGAGTTTGAATCAAGATCCTGAAGAAATGAAAATTGTGGGTAAGGACATTCCAATCTCGGGATGGTTGGCGCCCTACCAACATTTGCAAGGAATTGCGGTGCGCAAGGATTATGCCGTCGTAACATCGAGTACTCAAGATGGATATATCTTGACGGGGAAAAAAGGCTCTTCCGGCGCGTGCTTTTGCTTCGAGAAATACGAACCTCTGATCAAGTCTGCCAAGTGCTCTCCAGTGAAGCAAACTCTACGACGTGTGAAACTATACGCGAAGCAATTTCTAGCCCTATACGGGGTCCTCGATCACCCTGGCGGCATTCAAACTATCGGTGATTGGGTGGTAGTCCCAGTCGAAGGCAACGACCCGAAAAGGTCAGAGATTCGATTCTACAAGTACAAAGGCAAAATCTCGTTGGTAAAACGATTGACGATTTGCAGAACCCCAGCATTGGGGAAAGCCGGATCGGTCGGCATCACGGACTATGCAAGCAAAGAGGGCCAGCGATACCTTTTGGCGACATGTCCCAATTCGAAACACATCCACTTTTACTGGACGGAAGCTAACGTTCCGTTGAGCAACTGCGGCTGCTTTTTCAAAGGGCCGACGAAATGGTGGTCTAAAGGCAAAAACGCCTTGAAAGGCAAGTGGGAAAACTACGTCAACGGCATTTCGTTGGTGGCGGATTGCAATGGCAACATCTTTTTCATGGGTCTGTACGGAAAGCCTAAGTTTAAGTTTTGGCCCATGGGGTTTAAGGAAAACTACGCTGACCTATACAAAGTTAAATTAAAATGGGTTGGCGGGAAGCTAAAGACCGTGCGACTAGAGAAGATTTCGCACAAGATGGTCAAATGTAAGGGCACTAGTTTTCGGTGGGGAGGGAGCGCACTCGTGACCTCGCCTACGGCTATCAGGCTTTTTGCGTGCAGTTGGAAAGTTCAGGGGTGGTTCAAGAAGAAGAAGAAAATACGGGTGAACATATTTTCTTAGAGGCGTTTGGAAGTCAGCAGAGGTCATAGTAGCGAAGAAGCCGGGCAACGTCAGTCGATAATCGCGGGGAGGTGGAGAAGGTGACAGTTGCCTGCTCTTCGCGACTCTCTGTTTGAGGGTGTCCCGTATTCGTGGACGGTTTATTGGTGCGGTCTAAGTTGGGCTTAGGTTTAATTCCTCTTCTGTCGGTGGGGAGCAAGACTTCCTCGTGACGAAGGTCAATGGCCATCAAGCATGTCTGAGTTTTGGCCATTGACAGAGCGCTCTTTCTTCCGTGTGGGGGCGACAAGGATCACGCAGCTTTCCGGCAATGTCGGTTCCATCGACTCCCCCGTCACGCTGATTCCGCTTCGTCGCTCGGATACAAGTCCCTGCCTCGACAACCATTCGTGGCGGAAGTAGGTGTAGGCCTTCACCTCTTCGTCCAGATCCAGAGCTCCACCGCCGTCCGGAGCCTGAGGACCGGCACCGGCCCGACGCCGGGAAGTTGACGGATCTCCGGTATGATTCCCTTGATCGTGAATTATGCCGATGGCGTGGGGTCAACCGTCATCCCTACCAGATTGTCGAGCGGGACGACCAGCTTGTGCGCTGCCTTTACCGCTCCATCCACTAGCAATTAGCAGCGCCGAGTGTCCCGACTCCACATGGGAAATCATCGTCTGTTCGTAACGATCGCCCAGCACTACCGCCAGATCCACCTCCCGTAGGGCGGCACCGCCGGATCTTCGCCCTGAAGCACGTGAATGCCTGTGTCGATTCTCTAGAGCCGTGGTACGATTCGCGCCACGGCGAAGAACCCGGATCCAGAAAGGAGGAGATGCATGGGCATCTACAAGGTGAAGGATCGCCGGGGGAGAAGACGATACGTCGTCAGCAAGTACT
>JAJDTT010000144.1 GCA_022827025.1 Acidobacteriota bacterium | reverse complement strand
AGACGCCGCTCCGGACGCCGATCCCAGTCGGCGACTAGAAAGTCGCCGCTCCACCCCCCCCGGTTCGGTAGTGCCCAGGCAATGGCCGGCGGACGGTGGCGCCGTTCGGGGGAGGGCGACCACAAGGGTCGCCCCTACGGGTCGTTCGACAGCGGCGACGCGGTGGGCCCCGCTGATGGACCATCCCCGCCCAGTTTCTCGCGGGATCATGCCGGAGGCCCGGCGGTGGGGGACTTCTGAGAAAACATGGGGCACTCGGAGGGGGGACATTCTTGTCCCCCTCTTCGCTGCGGTTGCTTTCGCCGGGCCCCGGTGGGGCCGGAGTTGGGCGGATAGGAGGGGGGACTTTTAGTCCTCCCGTGGGAGTGGGGGTAGGAAAACCCCCACTCCTTTTCACGCAGGATTTCGCCGGGCCGGGGCCGGTGGGGAGCTCCTATCTCGGCTCGTTCCGTTTCTCCCCGCTTCCTTCGCTGAGCGTCACGTAGCGGCCGGGTTCAATGCCGGTCCACTCCTCCACCAGTCCGCTCGGCCATTGGGCTCGAACTCGGACGACATCGGCGGAATCGCCCAATCCCACCAAGAGTCGAGGATCGTTGGAGGCCGCATAGCTGCCGTCGGTTCGGACACGACGCCAGAGCGCCGTTTTGCCCTTCCTGAACACACCGACCCAGGCTCCCAGAGCATCCCGATTGCTCTCCCGGCCCACGAGGCTCAGCCCCAGCCAGCGACTCCCCGTACCGACCCGATTCAGCAGCAGCCGGGTGCGCCCGTTGTTGTTGAAGAGCAGCACGTCCGTGTCCCCGTCGTTGTCCACATCCCCGAACGCAGCGCCGCGGCTGACTTCCGAGAGCCGGAAGACCGGTCCCGCCTCACGGGTCACTTCCTGGAACCGGCCGTCGCCCAGGTTGCGAAAGAGCTGGTTCGGCTGATGCAGGGGATACGGGTCGCCCCGTCTCGCCAGGGCCTCGATGGTCCTGACCTCCCCGTTGGCGACGAACAGGTCCAGCCAGCCATCGTTGTCGTAGTCGAAAAACCGCGTGCCGAAGGCCGTGAACGGGAGGCTGGAGACGGCCAGGTTGGCTTCCAGCGACGCGTCCTTGAAGAACCCCGTGCCGTCATTGGTGTAGAGGGTGTTCTTCTCGCTCTTGAGATGGGTCATGAAGAGGTCTTCGTCGCCGTCGTTGTCGAAATCCGCGGCGTCGACTCCCATGCTGGACTCGGCCATTCCGTCCCGGTTGAAGGCGGCGCCCGCCAGCAGGGACTCGTTCATGAAGGTCCCGTCCCTCTGGTTGATCCAGAGGTCGTTGGGCCTCTGGTCGTTGGCCACGTAGACGTCCGGCCATCCGTCTGCGTTCAGATCGGCCGCCACGACGCCCAATGCTCCGTGGTATTCCCTCGAGATCTGGCTCCTGGCCGACACGTCCTCGAAGCTTCCGTCCCGCCGGTTACGATACAGGCGATTGGGAACCGGCTCGTAACCCAGGGGACCGCAGTAGTCGACGGCTCCACTGGGTGCATGGCACAGCTTCTGGTTGGAGAACCTGAAATCGACGTAATTCCCCAGGAAGAGGTCGAGCCAACCGTCCCGGTCGTAGTCCAGAAAGGCCGCACTCACGCCCCATCTCCCGTCGCCGGTGCCGGTTTTCGCAGTGACGTCTTCGAAAGTGCCGTCGCCCCGGTTTCGAAACATCTGATTGGGACCGAAATTCATGACGTAGAGGTCGGTCCAGCCGTCGTTGTCAAAATCGGCGGCGGCCGCGCCCATCCCGTAGCCCATTGCCCGGATCCCGCTGGAGGCGGTGACGTCGGTAAAGCGCACCCGGCGGGTTCCGTCCGGCTGCACGGTCAGATCGTTCCGATACAGCCGGTCCATGGGAGTCGACTCGCCGGCAGGGCCTCGGCGGTCGTCCGACGGCTGACCCTCCCCCAGCATGTGCCCCTGGATCACATAGAGGTCCAGGTCGCCGTCGTTGTCGTAGTCGAGCAGGGCGCCGCCTCCGCCCACCATCTCGCAGTAGTAGAACTTGCCCGACATCCCGTTGAAGTGGACGAAGTCGAGGCCCGCCCCGTCCGTTTCGTCGGAAAAAATCCCGTCCGCGCCAGTTCTCGACTGGGAAAAACCGGTGAGGATTCCGGCGTGTATCAGCAGGATCAGAAAAACGAGCTGCAGAGTCGACCTCCGCGACGTCGGTCTCAGGACTCCGCCTCGGGGGCGGATTCGACGGACTCCTTGAGGGTCTGAAGAAACCGGGCCGCCACCGCGCCGTCCACGGCCCGATGGTCGGCATTCAGGGTCACCTGCATCCGGGGACGGATGGCGACTTGGCCGTCCGCCACAACCGGCTCGGGACGGACCGTCCCCACCGAGAGGATCCCGACTTCAGGCGGATTCAGGATGGAGGTGAACTGCTCGATGCCGTACATGCCCAGGTTGGAGACCGAGAAGGTGCTTCCCTTCATCTCTTCGGGCTGGAGGGTCCGCTTTCGGGATCGATCGGCCAGATCCGCCAGTTCCGTCTGAATCCGCTCGATTCCCTTCTGCTCCACGTTCCGCAAGACCGGCACCACGAGGCCGTCTTCAAGCGAGACGGCGACGCCCAGATGCACCGACGGGAATTCGCGGATCTCCTCCTCCACCAGGTGGGCGTTGAGCCGGGGATGCTTCAAAAGCGCGTCGGCCACCACTTTCAACAGGCAGGGCGTGAGACGGCGCTGCGGAGTCGTCCTGGCCTGCAGGTCAGTGACGTCCAGGGAAAGGGAGAGAGTGATGTGGGGGGCGTTCCTGTAGCTTTCACTCGTGCGCTTGGCGATGGAGCGCCGCGTTCCCTTGACGGGAACCACGCGATACTCCGATTCCCCGGCAACGGCCGTCTTGGCAGCCGTGGCAAGACCCTCCAGATCCCTGGGCAGGATGGCGCCCTTGGGGCCGGATCCGGTGACGGTGGCCAGATCGATGCCCAACTTGCGGGCCATCTTCCGGGCTCGGGGAGACGCCCTGACGCGTCCACGCCGGGCGGAAGAACGGGTTCGGGTCTTCGTTTCCCGTGCCCGGCGGGTGGTTCCCGGGCGGCTGGAGAGTTGCTGCGGCCGGGGCGCACCGACATCCGGCGACGGGGCCGTTTCACCCTCGCCCAGGAGCCACGCGATTCCCTGCCCCACCGGGATCTCGTCGCCCTCCCGGGCCGTGACGTTGGACAGGATCCCGGAAGCGGAGGCCTCGATCTCCATGACCGCCTTGTCGGTCTCGATCTCCATCAAGGGCTCGCCCCGGGCCACGAACTCCCCCTCGGACTTGAGCCAACGCACCAGGACACCCTGCTCCTGGGACATCTCCAGCGCAGGCATGATGACTTCCGTGGCCACGTTGCTTCTCCGACCGGGATGGAACGGCGAGTTCTAGTCTTCGAACATCTGGCGGGCGATTTCGACGATCTGTTCCTTGCCGGGAATGGTCAGGTCTTCCAGCGTCGGGGAGAAAGGCACCGGGACGTCCATGGCGCCCAGCCGCCGCACCGGGGCCTCCAGGTCGTAAAAAAGATTCTCGCCGACCAGAGCCGCGATCTCGGCTCCCGCCCCATAGCGCTGGTAGCCCTCGTCGATCACCAGACACCGGGCCGTCTTTCGGACGGAGTCCAGCAGAGTCTCTTCGTCCAGCGGCGCCAGGGTGCGCGGGTCGATGACTTCCGACTCGATGCCCTCCGCCGCCAACTCCGAAGCGGCATCCAGGGCCTGCCGGACCATGCTGGAGGTGGCGATCAAGGTCAGGTCCTCCCCCTCCCGCTTCACGTCGGCGCGGCCGAAAGGAATGGTGTACTCGTGGGAGGGATCAGGAACCGGACCCTTCTGGTAGATGTCCACCTTGTCCTGCAGGAAGATCACTGGATTCTCGTCCCGGATGGCGGTCTTCATCAGGCCCTTGGCGTCGTGCGGACTCGAGGGCAGCGCCACCTTCAACCCGGGAATATGGGCGAACCAGGCTTGCAGGCTCTGCGAGTGCTGAGCCGCCAAGCGGCGCCCGGCGCCCATGGAGGTGAGGAAGACCATGGGGACGCTGGTCATCCCGCCAGACATGTAATACGTCTTGGCCGCCTGGTTGACGATCTGATCGGAGGCGAGCGGCAGGAAGTCGCCGAACATGATCTCGACGATGGGACGGAGACCGGTCATGGCGGCCCCCACGCCCAGGCCGGCGATCCCGGCTTCGGAGATGGGGGTGTCCAGGACCCGTTCCGCCCCGAAGCGGTCCAGGAGGCCTTCGGTCACCTTCCAGACCCCTCCGGCCGCCGCCACGTCCTCGCCGAACAGGACCACCCGGTGGTCGCGATCCATCTCCTCCCGGATCGCCTCGTTGACGGCCTGGCTGAAGGTGAGTTGGCGAGCTTCAGTCGGCGAAGACATGTCGGTCCACCTCTTCCGGATCCGGGAACGGCGCCTCCTGCGCCAATCGTGCGGCTTCCTCCACCTCGGCGCGGACCTCCTCTCCCATGGCATCCAATTCCGATTCGCTGGTGTGCCCGGCCTCCAGCAACTGGTTCCGCAATCGCTCGATGGGATCTCGCCGGGTCCGCCACTCGTCCTCTTCCTCCCGCGAGCGGTAGGGCCGGGTGCGGTCCGACATGCCATGGCCCAGGTAGCGGTAGGTGTCGAAGACGAAGAAGCTGGGTCCGCCACCCTCTCTCGCCCGCTGAACCGCCGCATGCGTGGCGTCGTAGACGGCCAGGACGTCCATGCCGTCCACTTCGGCGGAGGGGATGCCGAAGGCCTCCCCCCGGAGGGTGAGACGGCCGGCCGTGACCTGATCGGTAGGCGTGTACTCCCCGTAGTGATTGTTCTCGCAGGCGAAGATGGCGGGAAGATTCCAGATGGCGGCCAGGTTCATCGATTCCAGCAGGATGCCCTCGTTGAGGGCTCCGTCGCCGAAGAACGATACGCCGACGCCCCGGTTCCGGAGCACCTTCGCCGAGAGGGCCGCCCCGGTGGCCAGGGGGATGCCGCCGCCGATGATGGCGTTGGCGCCCAAATGGCCCGTCTCCCGGTCGGCGATGTGCATGGAGCCGCCCTTGCCGCGGCAGTATCCGTTCGCCTTGCCCAGCAGTTCCCCGAACATGGGAACGAGGCCGGCGCCCTTCGCGTAGCAGTGCCCGTGCCCGCGATGCGTGCTGGTGATGTAATCGTTCCGGTTCAGGTGAGCACAGACGCCGACGGCCACCGCCTCCTGTCCGATGGAGAGATGGGTGATGCCCGGCATCTCGGCCCGTTCGTAAAATTCCCCCACCCGGTATTCGAATGCCCGAATTGTGAGCATCTGGCGCAGCATTTTCAGCCGGGCGGCCGCGTCAAGTCCTTGCGAGGGGGTCGATTCCGTTGTCAACGCCATGAGCGCCTCTGATGTTGGATGGGATTCGCTTACGAGCTGTCACTTCACCGGCGATCATCCGCTCGAAACCCGGTGAGATTAACAGGAAACCCGGCTAAAGTCGATTTTGCCATAGCGCGGAATTCGCCCAGGATCGTCAAGCACCGAACTGAAGCTTCACGCCACAGGCGGAGGCGATCTTGGTCACTGTTCCCAGCCGAGGATCTCTCTTGCCCGACAAACTGCGGGAGAGGCCAACACGGTCGATATTGGCTCGACGGGCGATCTCAGAGATGCCTCCCTGTGCCGCCGCCACGTTACGGAAGGCTTTCATCAACAAACGAGCGTCGCCATCGAATTCCTCGATAGCAGCGTTCAGATACGCGGCGATGTCTTCCGGTGTCCGAAGATACTGGTCAGCTCTGTGATCCTTTACGGGCATTTCGTTTCTCCTGTATTTGTCAAAGTAGTCCGTTCCGTCTTCCGCCACATAGTGGACGACCTTGATCATGCCTGTATTGTAGCCAATTGACTACAGACCGTGACGGGAGAGAAAGCATCCAGGAATTTGTCGGGAACTGTCTGGTGCCGAAGCTCCTCATTCCTTCGTTCTCATCCAAATCTTTATCAGACTAGACTAGTCTCGAATAAAAGACCATAATAGTCACTATGGCCACAGTGTCGATTTCCGAATTAAAGGCGAATCTCTCGCACTACGTTCGGGAGGTCCGCCGGGGAGGGGAGGTCCAGATTCTCGACCGCGGAAAACCGGTCGCGAGACTCGTTGCAACCGCACCCGAGGCAGACCAGGGAGCCCGGGAGCGGTTGATCAGCCAAGGTGTGATGAGACCGGGCCAAGGTGATGCTGCCGCTATTCTGGACGAGCCTCCGCTCGTGTTGCCGGTGAGCATTTCCGAGGCGTTGGCCGAGGATCGGAAGGACCGTTTGTGAGGTATTGGGATGCATCCGCGCTGGTTCCGCTGGTCGTAGCGGAAACCGAAAGCGGCTGGGCACGTGATCGATTGGCGGAAGACGAACGGATCGTCACCTGGGGATGGACAAGAACCGAGATCGTCAGTGCGATTGAACGTCGGACCCGTGAAGGTGCGCTGACGCTTCTGCAGCGCCGCAACCTGCTCAGACATTTCGACACCTTCTCCAATAATTGGGATGAGGTCACGGATCTCCTCGCCGTTCGAGTGCGAGCGAACCTGCTGTTGGCACGCCATCCCTTGCGCGCCGCAGACGCGGGTCAGCTTGCCGCAGCGCTGTTGGTTCAGGAGCAATTGAGCTCCCCTCTCACCTTTATCTGTCTCGACCAGCGGCTGGCGGTCGCCGCCGAGTTGGAGGGTCTCCACGTGATGCCATAGGCGGATCAGGCAAGGCTGCTTTGCCCATGACCGACTGGAATTCAGCAGCAAGTACGCCGACGCTCCGAGGTGCCACTTTCACCAACGCACCATCAGCATGTCCTGCCCGGAGTTGTTAGACTAAGGCGAGTTCTCACAAGAAAATTTCCGGCGCCGGAATCGAATCCATGTTCACCCGGCTTTTCTTCTCACTGGTCATCGTTGCGATCTGCTCGTCACCCTTCTCTCAGGGGAATCCTGTCCCTCCCGAAGCGGACGGATCGGTGGCGGGGGCCGCTCTCGAGATCCTGCAACGGGACTGCGTTGCCTGCCATGGCGTGGCGCGGCAGGGGGGACTTGATCTGGGCAGCCGCCAGACTCTGCTCGAAGGCGGCCACCGGGGTCCGGCGGCGGTCCCCGGAGACGCCGGCTCGAGCCTGATGTTTCTGGCCGCGTCCCATGACGGCGAGCTGAAAATGCCCCCGGGCGGCTCGCCGCTGGCGGCTGCGGATCTGGAGGTGCTGCGCCGCTGGATCGACGGCGGCCTCCCTTGGACCGGAGTTCGCGAAGACGGCCCCTCCCCACCCTCCTGGTGGTCGTTCCGGAAGCTGCAGCGGCCTGCCGTCCCGGCGACGGAAGCGGACACTTGGGTCCGAAACCCCATCGATGCCTTCGTCCTGGCCCGGTTGCAGGAGAAGGGCTTGAAACCGGCCCCCGAGGCGGACCGGAGAACCCTGATCCGAAGGGCCTACTTCGACCTCATCGGACTTCCGCCGACGCCGGAGCAGATGGACCGGCACCTGGGAAACGACTCGCCGGACGCCTACGGCATGATGGTGGGCGAGCTCCTGGAATCGCCGCGCTACGGCGAGCGCTGGGCCCGGCACTGGCTGGACGTGGTCCGCTATGCCGACAGCAGCGGATACGAGTCGGACCACTACTACCCCAACGCCTGGCGCTACCGGGACTACGTCATCAAGTCGCTCAACGAGGACAAGCCCTACGACCGTTTCCTGCAGGAGCAGATCGCCGGAGACGAACTCTGGCCCCAACGATTCGAGCTCCTGGGAAGCCGGACCATTCCCCTGAAGAAGAACGAATACCTGGAAGCCCGCGTCGGAACCGGCCTCTACACGTTCGGACCGGAAGTGCTGGAGTCGATGCAGGACGCCCAGCAGTTGCGCGCCGAGGAACTGACCGATTGGGCGGACACCACCGGCGCCGCCTTCCTGGGCCTCACTCTGGGCTGCGCCCGCTGTCATGATCACAAAGCAGACCCCATCAGCCAGAGGGACTACTACGCCTTCCAGGCCCTGTTTGCCAACAGCCGCAAGGTCGACATCCCCATCATGAGTCCCATTCAGGCGGTCTCGCGGAACATCGACTACCCCGCAGTCATCGCCGTGGACGAAAGCCGTTCCGCTTACCGCCGATTCGAGAAACGGGTCAAAAAGAGGATCGAACAGGAGAAGAAGGCGCAATTTCCACCCGAAGTGGTGGAAGCCTACGAGACGGACAAAGACCGGCGGACCCCGGAGCAGGAAGAATTGGCCAAACCCCTGACGGAGGCGGTCCGTGCCGTCAAATTCGAGGAGGCTCTGACCGAGCCGGAGAAGGAAGAACAGCAAAAATTGCTTTTCGGGCTGGCCCGGGCCGTACTCAAGGTCTCCGAGATCGAGGGCTCCAATCTAGTCCGGTTCGAAGGACTGCTTGAGTTACCGACCGCTTCAGTGCTGGATCATCACGACCCGGAGGCTTCCGCACCCGTTCACGTCTTGAGTCGAGGCGAGTTCAGACGCAAGGAGGAAAGGGTCGGACCCGGCTTGCCGGCGGTGCTGAGCCGGGAGACCGATCCCAATGGCGTCTTCTCGGGATCAATGGGGAACCGCCCCCGCAAGCAGTTGGCGCTCTGGCTGAGCCGTCCCGACCACCCTCTCACCGCTCGGGTCATGGTGAACCGGCTCTGGCAATGGCATTTCGGACAAGGACTGGTGAGAACTCCCAACGACTACGGCCGCCAGGGAGAGCAGCCCAGTCATCCACAGCTCCTGGATTGGCTGGCCGTCGAGTTCACGGACCGGAACTGGAGCCTCAAGGCGATGCACTGGCTGATCCTGAACTCCAGCACCTACCGCATGTCCAGCTTGCACGGCGACCCGGCCGCTCACCCGCTGGATCCCGAAAACCATCTCCTCTGGAAGATGAACCGGCGGCGGTTGGAAGCGGAAGTCCTCTGGGACGCTACACTTGCGGTGGCCGGCACCCTGAAGCTCGGGGTCTACGGCCGTCCGGCGGCGCCGGTACTGGGAGCTGAAGAGATGGCAAGCCTGGGAGGTCCCAAAGGTTGGCTGACCGCCGCGGACCCCCTCTCCCAATTCCGCCGGGGCGTCTATATCCTCAGCCGCCGCAATCTCCGGTTTCCCATGTTCGACGTCTTCGACAGCCCCCAAAACGCCGTGAGCTGCCCCCGCCGTGACGTCACCACGGTGGCGCCGCAGGCCCTCTGGTTCCTCAACAACCGCATGATCTTCCAGCAGGCCGTGGCCTTTGCGTCCCGACTGGTGGAGAGCGAGGGAGACGACCCGGGAGCCTGGGTGGAGAAGGCGTGGCGGCTTGCCCTGAGCCGGCCGCCGGCCGCCACGGAGAAGAAGGAAGCCCTGGAACTGATGTCGTTCCGAGCCCGGGAGGTAAAGGTAGAGAAATGGGACAAGCTTCCGGCCCAGCTCGAAGAGATTCCACGGCGGCGGGCCGCAGCCTTGACCCAATTCTGCCTGGGACTGTTTAATCTAAACGAGTTCAGCCATATTGATTGAGAAGCGGTATATTCCATGAATCCCTTCCACTGCCGTCGCCATGAACCGGCCGGCTCACGACGCGAGTTCCTGAGCAAGTGGGGAATGGGCTTCGGTTCCCTGCCGCTGATCCATCTGCTGGAGCGGGAATCCTTCTTCCGGACGGCCTCCGCCAAGGGGACCCGGGAATCGATTCTGCACCCGCTCGCACCCAAGCCTCCTCACCAGAATGCCAGCGGCACCAATGTGGTCTTCATCTATCTCCAGGGAGGCGCCAGCCATGTGGACACCCTGGATCCCAAGCCGGCCCTGACCCGCTACGACGGACAGAACCTTCCCCAGAGCTTCGCCTCTGGCGATCTCAATTTCGCCAATATCGCGGCCGGGGAAGCCAAGCTCATGGGTTCGGACATCCCGTTTCGCCGGTACGGGGAGTCGGGGCTGGAGCTTTCGGATCTCATGCGGAACGTGGCCGCCCACGCCGACGACTTGGCAGTGGTCCGCTCCTGCTACCATGATTCCTTCGTCCACGGTCCGGCGACCAACTACCTCTGCACCGGTTCCATCCTCACGGGACATCCCAGCGTCGGGTCCTGGATCCTGTACGGCCTGGGGAGCGAGAACGACAATCTTCCCGCCTACATGGTGATGACCGACGGCAACTTGTGGGGCCGGACCAACCGAAACCACTTCGGCTCCGGTTTCCTGCCTGCCATCTATCAGGGCACCCTGTTGCGCTCCGAGGGCGCCCCGCTCAAGGACCTGACTCCTCCCCAGGAGATGACTCCGGCGGATCAGCGAAACCTCCTTGACTGGATCCGGAAGTCGAACCGGCGGCACTTCCAGAGCCGTTCCGACGACACGAGTCTGGCGGCCCGCATCTCCAACTACGAGCTGGCGTTCCGGATGCAGACCGCCGCGCCGGAACTGGTCGACCTCTCCGGGGAGCCGGAACACATCCGGCGGCTGTACGGACTGGACCAGGAAAAGAGCCGGAAGTTCGGGCGGATGTGCCTGCTGACCCGGCGCATGTTGGAGCGGGGCGTCCGCTTCGTGCACCTGATCAGCACCGACTGGGACGGCCATGAGCAGTGCTCCAAGAACCATTGGGACAACTCCAGGAAGGTGGACCAGCCCATCGCCGGCCTGCTGCAGGATCTGAAGCAGCGCGGGCTGCTGGAGAGCACCCTGGTCTTCTGTTCCGGGGAGTTCGGCCGAACGCCATTCGTACAGGGACGACTCGGCAGGGACCACCACCCGTACGGTTTCTCCTGCTGGATGGCGGGAGCCGGAATCCAGGGAGGCAAGGCCATCGGCGCCACCGACGAACTGGGCATGAAGGTGACCGAGGACAAGGTCCACGTCCACGACCTGCACGCCACCATCCTCTCCCTGCTGGGCCTGGACCACGAAGGACTCACCTACTTCTTCCAGGGTCGAGACCGGCGACTCACCGACGTGGGGGGCTACAACGACCTCTCGCAACGGCTGCTTCAGGCGAGCTAATCAAGAATCCAAACAATCTGGGAGACTTTTTCATTGCAGAATCAGTTCACGGCAGTTTTCGAACAGGATGGAGACTGGGTCATCGGCTACTGTCCGGAAATTCCTGGGGCCAACGGTCAGGGAAGAACCATGGATGAGGCCCGTGAGAGTTTAGCCGAGGCCATCGCGCTGATCCTCGAGGACCGCCGGGAGGAGGGATTGCGGGGTGTGCCCCCTGAGGCAATCCGAGAAACAGTCACAGTTTCATGAAGAGGTCCGGCCTGCTCCGGCACCTCCGCAGACACGGGTGTTTTCTCAAACGGGAAGGAAGGTCTCACTCGCTATGGTGCAACCCAAGTACGGGTGCAGTCGACGCCATTCCACGTCATCTTGAAATACCCAACCGTTTGGCCAAAGAGATCTGTCGGAACCTTTCGGTTCCGGCGGTCGGGAAAAGATAAATTTCGCCGAATCTCAAGAGCTGGCATTAGCGGTGGCTCACTCTGCGCCGTGTGGGAAACCAGGAGTCTGCGCGGTAGAAATGATCGTAGCGAGAAAGTGGAGAATCGAGGCCAGATTTTCACGATTTGGAGGTGCATAGTTGTTCTATTCGCCGAGAAATCGCACAAATATGGACCGATTCTACGCTTTCGCAGTAGATTAATTTCTGCCGCGCAGGCTCCTAGGCTGAAGTCTGTTCGGAGTGCTTTTTTCACTACTTCACGGGAAATTTTTCGGCAGACTCGAGGAACCCTTCTAATTCCGATCCTGATGCTGGGACTGGTACAGGGGACGGCAACCGCCGAAGTCTACGTGACCGAGATCCGGCTGGACCGGAACCTGTACACGAACGATGGGCGACGGTTGGACCGGGGCGGATTCGATCTGGAGGTCCGCTGCCAGCAGGACAGTTGTTCCCTGGTCTTTCTGAAGGGCGAGACGGTCGTCGCCACCGTCGCGGGCGAAGAGGGGGCTGAAACCGAAGCGGATCGAGTCATTCCCATCGTAGGAACCCTGTATCTGCGGTCGACGGCCGTTCCGATAGGGACGGCTGAAGAAAGGCAATTGAGCAAGACGGGCCGGCCCCAGTACCAGGACCAGGTGCAAAACTGGGAGAACACGCTCCGAGCCTTTCGCGGCCCGGAAGATGCTGAAGTCCACTTCCTCTTTCAGAGAAGGAAGAACTGGGGTGATTGGGAGCAGGTTCGCTTCAAGCTGTTCCTGGAGGATCCGGCTACTAGCCGCTGACCGCTCCCGCTATCCCTCCGGCGCCAGCAAAGTCAGGAACGCGGACTGCGTGGGGTCTTTCGCCAAGAAACGCCGAACCCACCACTGACCGGACTCCGACGCCACGGCTTCACCGAACAGTTTCGCGTCGTTGTCCATGCCCCGGGCGAACCCGTGATCGTAGCCGAACCGCAGGGCCGTCAGCGCCAACCGGGCCGCGAACTCGCGAGCGGTCCGCAGATCTTCCGCGGCCTTGCCCCGGGGCGCCGATGCACCCAAGAGTCTGGTGACGACCCCGCTTTCGTAAAGCGCGTCCAATTCGGGGCCTTGGGCGGCAGCGCGTTGGTCCCAATCGGACGCGAAGGGACCATGCATCCCGGACCGGAGATCTCCAGCCACGCGGAATGCCTGGGCCAGGGCGGTGGATGCGGGATGAAACTCGTGGGCCAGACCGATCCGCACCGCCGTGCGTCCGTCCACCGACTCTCCGTTGACCGCCATTTCGGCGGCTCGACGCGGACCGACGAGCCTCGGCAGCCGCTGCATGCCCCCGTATCCGGGAATGATGCCGAGCTTCACCTCCGGCTGTCCGATGACGGCGTTCTCGGTGACGATCCGGTAGTGGGTGCTCATGGCCAGCTCGTTGCCGCCCCCCAGCGCGAAGCCGTCCACGATGGACACCACCGGAAGAGGCAGGGTTTCCAGTCGCCGGAAGAGCGCCATGTTCTCCGCCGCCAGACGCCGGATGGATTCCGCGTCCCCGCCCACGAAGCCCTGGACGTCGGCTCCCGCCACGAAGGCCCGTCCCGAGCCGCGCAGGATCAGGGCGGTCGTCCTCTCTCCGTGGAGGGTTCCATGCGCTCCGAGTTCTTCCGTCAGTTCGGCAAGCTGGGCCAGTAGCTCCTGATTGAGGGCGTTCAAGGCGTCCGGCCGGTGGAGGCTGAGAATTCCCACCTCGTCGATCAGGCTCAAGGCGATGAAACGGCCGTTTTCCGGGTCGGCTTCGCGGAGCGTCCGGCCCAGGTACTCGGCTTCGTAGTCGGAGATCCTCCGGCCGGGGGCATCCGCCTGGACCAGCGCCACCCCCTTGGGTTTGGACATGGTGCCGTCCAGCATCTTCTGCTGGATCTCCGGCAGTCCGGACAGGCTCACGATCTCCAGGTCTTCCTGGTCCATGACGATTCGGTTCCGGGCCAGGAGGCGGACGGTCTCCCGTGCCTGGGCCGCGCGGTACATGTGGGATCCGGAGACGGTCAGATCGGACGACCCGCGGGCGACGATGATGCCGCACGACATCTCGTCCTTCTCGTCATGGTCCCTCAACAGGAAGGTGCTGACATGGAGCGTACTCTGATCGGGACGCTCGACGATGAAGTCCGGATTGACCCGGGGCCCGAAGACCTCCCAGATGGCCCGGCCCAGCGCCCGGGCGTCCAGCATGAATTCCGACATGTAGGCGGGATTCGGGGTCCCTTCGTCGGTCAAGGGGTCCGGCATGTCGGGGGGCAGGCGGAACCGATCGCGATCGATGATCCGAGACTCGGTGAGGCCCATTCGTAACAGAGCGGCCAGCCCCTCCGATTCCCGGGAACGGGAGGCGACCACCACCAGGTCGGCCCGCCGCTGCAGCGCCGCCTCGACGAACTCCCGCGCGTACCGGTCGGCGCCCCAGACCAGCCCTCTCCGCCCCGGAAGCAGGCCGATCTCCGAGAAGATCTCCGCCGGGGTCCCGCTCCGAAAAAGGACCTGCTTCTGGCGCATCCAGACCCAGCGGGCGTCCATGACGAAGCGGCGTCCGTCGTAGAAGAAGGTCTCCTTGTATTCGCCCTTGAGGCCCTGGCCCGTGGCGCCGAAGAAGGCGAGTCGCCCCTTCGGAGCGAGAACCGAGACCAGCAGCGGGAAGTTGGCGCCCCCGGTATGCTCGAAGACCGTGTCCACCGGCCGGCCTTGGTTGGCGTCCAGCACAATCCGGCGGAAGGGCTCGGTCCGGGCATGCCACCGGTCGTATTCTTCCCCCACGTCGACTACGCCGAAGACCTCCGCCGGGATCCGCCGCCGGTCGACGAAGGCGTCGGCGATTCCCCGTTCGATGAGGGATCGGCCCAACGACGGATTCGAACCCATCAGCACCACGCGGGCCCCGAGGGCCTTTCCCAGTTGCGCCGCGGCGAAGCTGGTTCCCTTCCCGCCTCCCAGGACCAGCATGGAATCGCCCGGACCGACGGCCAGGCGCTCCACCACGGTGCGGTAGGCCGTTCCGTACGTGAGCAGCATGGCCGAAAGCTGCTCGGGACTGTGACCGCCGAGGGACGGAGGGACCGGAATGGCCCGCTCCTCGTCCACGAGGGCGAACTGGGCATTGAAGCCGTCGTGGGTCTCATAGCCTCGGATGTTGTGTCCGGTCCAGGAATCGAGGATGACGGCCTGTCCCACCTTTACCGTCCGGACCGCGGGACCGGCATCCACTACGATGCCCAGGGCGTCGCTCCCCGGAATGTGAAGAGTGGCGCTGTCGCCCCGGGCGAAGACGGGCACCGGGAGCCCCAGAGCCGCGAAATTGGTATTGAAGTTGGGTCCGCTGGCCAACACCGCCACCAGGACACCCCTGGCTTCGCCCGCGCGTAGGCGTGGAACCTCGACCGGCTCCAGGCGGACCACGTCCCGGGGCGGACCGTACTGGTCCCGGTACAGGGTCAGGGCGTGCATCCGGTTCGGGATGGAACGGGCCAGAGTCGGACAGGAGCCCAGCGGCCAGGGCGTATCGGGACGATCGGCGACGGTCACAGCGCGGGAACGGTCAGATCAATTCCGGGATGGGCTGCCCCATGGTGTCGTCGAAACCGTTGGCGATGTAGACGGGACGTCCCACGGGAGCCATGTAGGTCTTGGTCCAATCGATGCCCAGCGCCTTGTAGATGGTGGCGTAGAGGTCGCCGATGGAGATGGGGCGTTCCGCAACGTAGGCGGCCCGCTCGTCGCTGACGCCGATGACCTGCCCCCCTTGGATACCGCCGCCGCCCAGCGCCAGCGACCAGCAGTGGGGCCAGTGGTCCCTTCCCAGGCCCGGATTGATGTGGGGAGTCCGTCCGAACTCTCCCATGACCAGCACGACCGTCGATTCCCACAGACCCCTTTGTTCCAAATCTTCCAACAGCGCGGAGAGCGCCCGGTCCAGGGGAGGCGTCAGGTCTTCCTTCATCCGCTTGTCGTTGCTCCCGTGCGTGTCCCACTGTCCGTGCTTGTAGCCGGCCGCCGTGACGAAGCGGCACCCGGCCTCCACCAGCCGGCGGGCCATCAGCACGCTCTGGCCGAAGCGGTGGCGTCCGTACGCGTCCCGGGTCTTCTCCGATTCGCTGGAGAGGTCAAACGCCTTCTGGACGTGAGGCGACAGGATCATTCCCAGCGCCTGCTCCCGGTAAGTATCCATCTTGCCGAATTCGGCCACCTCCTGGGTGGACCGGTAGTGCCGGTCCACGATGCTGAGCAGGGTCTTCCGGTCTTCGATGGCCGCGGCGGAGACCGTTTTGGGCAACTGGAGGTCGGGCACGACATATTCCTCGCCGCTGGGGTCCGGCAGGACCATGGCGTCGTACTCGGCGCCGATGTACGAGCCCTTGAAGGCCTCCTCGTAGTTGTAGAAGTCGTTCTCCCAGGGCATGGGGACCGTGGTGAACGGCGGCATGCCGTTTCGGGGACCCATTTCCTTGGCCACGATCGAGCCGAACCCCGGGAACTTCATGGTGGGGCTGGGCCGATGGCCGGTCAGGGACTCGATGGTTCCCTGGGGGTGGTTGGTCTCCTGCGTCCGCATGGAACGGATCAGCGAGAGCTTGTCCATGTGCCCGGCCGTCCGGGGCAGGAGTTCGGAGATGCGGATGCCGTCGACGTTGGTGGCGATGGAGCCGAAGTTGGTGTTCCCCTTGGGATCCCAGGTGTCCATCTGGCTGGGGCCTCCCTCCAGGAAGAGGAGAATGCACGCCTGCGCCTGGCCTGCGGGTGGTTTGTCGCCAGCCGCGGCTTGGAGACGTTCGAGCCTGAGGAGATCGGCGGCGTTCATCCCGAGAAAGCTCAGGGCGCCGGCACGGAGGAAGTCGCGGCGTCCGAGCCGAGTCCTCCTGCATTGGAAACACCGGTATTCTTTCACGTCACTTTCTCCATTATTCCTTAGGGGAGCCACCGGTTCAGTCGCCCGTTCCGTAGTTGCTCCAATGTTCCATAAGAGTTCGGCGGTTAGGAAACCGCCGCTCCTTAGTGATTGTAGGCGAACTCCCGCGAGCTGATGAGGGCCCACATCAGGTTCGCCAGTTGCTCCTTCCTCGGGGAGGACCCCTCTTGGACATACGCTTCCAGGTCGGATCGTTCCCGTTCGGTCGGGTAGCGCGACAGCGCCGACAAGTAGAAATTTTCGATGATTTGGGAATCGCTTTGGCCGTCCTGCAGGGCCCGATCCAGGCGTCCTCCCGGTTGAGTGATCTTGGTCGTGTAGGTCGAGCCCGCCCACATGTGCAGGGCCTGGGTCAAGGTCAGGGATGGCTTGTCCGGAAGCGACTTGCGCATGGACCGTCCGTAGACGTCGAGGAAATGGCACGGAAACAGCTCGGGAATCAGGTCGATGGCGCGTGCCCCCGGACGGGCCGCGCCCGTGCGCACGGTCTTGGGGTGCACCGGGAACTCCTCCGGGACCCCGGTGGCGTGGGAGATGGCGTCCAGCAGGACGGTGGCCTGCATCGGCCGGGCCAACGCCCGCGCATAGTTGATTTCGTCTTCCTTGTTGGTCCGGTTGGGGATTCCCGAAGTCTGGTAAGTCCTCGAACGGGCGATCCGCCTCATCAGATGCTTCAGGTCATAGCCGTGCGCCACGAAGTCTTCCGCCAGCGCCGACAGCAGTTCGGGATGCGTCGGCGGATTGGACACCTTGAAGTCGTCCACCGGGTCCACGATTCCCCGGCCGAAGAAATAGCCCCAGACCCGGTTCACGACAGCCTGGGCGAAGGCGGGCTGGGAGATGATCCAGTCGGCCAGGGCCATGCGCGGATCGCGCTCCTGTTCCCCGGTCGGCAATGACCCGTCCAGGAACCTGGCCCGGACTTCTTCCTTGCGGCGCGGATGGACGGTCTTGATGCCCTCCTGCTTCAGGTCGTAGGAACGCCCACCCTCCGGATTGTCGAAAACCAATTGGGAATCCAGAAGTTGGGTGACGTTGCCGAAAAAGGCGGTCATTCCCCAGAACTGGTCCTGGCTCCAGGTCTCGAAGGGATGGTTGTGGCACTGGGCGCAATCCAGCCGGCGCCCCATGAAAAGGCGGACCTGCTCGGCCATGATCTCGTGGGGCACGATCAGTTCGGTATAACGAAAAAAGTGCCGGGTGGGAGCGCCGTACCCCTGAGCGGCGATACGTTCCCGAGCCATGCGGTCGTACGGCTTGTTCTGGAGGATGCCGTTGCGGACCCAGTCGTCGTACGCCTTGACCTCCTTGATCGGGCCCACGGTGGTGTAGGTCACCCGGAAGAGGTCCGCGAACAGGAAGCTCCAGTAGTCCGCGTACTGCGGAGAGTCAAGGAGGGTCTCGATGAGCTTGTCCCGTTTCCGCGGGTCGCGGTCGGCCAGGAATTCCCGGACGCGATCCGGCGGCGGCAAGGTGCCCGCGATGTCCAGACAGACGCGGCGCAGGAATTCCGAATCGCTGGAAAGCTCGGAAGGACGGATCTGAAACTTCCGCAATTTGGCGAAAACGTGCTTGTCGATGAGATTGCGGGGTCCGATCTTGAAGTCGACCGGGGCCGACGCGTCCACCACTCCGAAGCGTGCGCTGACGGCATGACCGGCGGTGCGGACCAGCACCGTCGTCTCTCCCCTTCCGGCGGCCGTGACCCGGCCGTACTCGTCGACCGTCACGACATGGGGGTTTTGGGAGACGTAACGCGCCTGGTGACTGATGTCCTCGCTCCGGCCATCGGGCCCGTAGGCGGTCACCAGAAGCTGCTGCACGCCATCGCCGTCCAGCACGGCTTCCCGCGGGAAGACCGTTACTCGCGCGATTCGCCCGTCCTCACTCCGGTCACCGTATCCAGCCCCCTCCCGGATCCAATCCACGAGGGAGGCGTAGTCCGCAGAGTCGGCGCCCAGGCGCTCACCGCCGCCGTGGACCACCTGCATGGCGGCCTTCTGCAGCAGCAGGCTCTCCTCCGGGCGCTCCGGATTCACGCGGGGGACTCTCGGACCCCCCGATTCCATGACGAGAACCTGGTAGATCCCGCCTTTGACGATCCACTCGTGGTCTTCTTCCGGATAGAGGCCGTCGAGTGAAAGCTTGAATCCTCCCTTTCCCTTGACGCTGCCGTGGCACTCGCTGGCGTTGCAGCCGCGCTTGGTCAGAATGGAGGCGATATCGCGGTCGAAACGGAATGGTCTGGGCTCCGAGCCGGGATCGATTCGAATCTGCGAACGGACATGCTGTCCTCCGGCCTCAGCCCGCAGGGTCACCTCCCCTGGCGCCAGCGCCACGACCCTGCCGGCGTCATCCACACGCGCCAGGGCGGGATCGGAGAGACGAAACGCGCTGCCGGGAGTCAGATCCCGTTCCAGTCCGTCGGCGAACGTCCCCATCACCACGAAGCGCTGGGAAGCCTCCGGCCCCTGGAGACGTACCTGCTCCGGGACCAGCCGCAGGGACAGCAGTGTCGGATCGTGGCTTGGCGCGGGTTCCTCGACGGCAGCAGCCAGGGACGCGAGGAATGAGAAAACGATGGCAAAGGCCGAGCAACGGTATGGGCCCGGCCGACGCCGGAGATTTCTCCCGGCAGTGTTCCGGATGGACGAGTGCGCCTTCACAACTGCCATCAAGACCCCCCTTGCCCGGATTCTTGGTTCGGACCGGCGGGGGCAACCACCATCAGCGGGATCTCCGCGACGGGCAGGTCCGCGCCGACCCGCCCCCCGACCACCGGTCTCGCGGTCAAGCGGACAGTTGCAGGCATGCGCGTGGCTGCCGCATCCGGGTCGGCCAGAAGGACCAGAGTCGTCGTCTGTACGGCGGGCAGGAAATTCTCCTTCATCTGGCTGACAGGAGCGGAGTTGTTCTTTTTCTCCACATCGGCTCCCGGGAAGACCCGGACCCCGGGCGGCAGGTCGGAAAAGTCAAAGAGGACTTCCCCGGCGAACCCCTCCTCCTGATGCGTGACGATGCTCAGTTTCCGGGCGCGTCCCGGGACCAGGTTGATCCGGTCGGAAGGGTCGACTTCGATGGCGCCGACGTGGGGAATCGGGGCGCGTACGAGCAGGCGATACCCGTATTCCGGACCGCCGTACCGCGAGGTGACGTCGCTGACCTCCACGAAGTACCGGCCGCTTTGCTCCAAGGTGTACGCCATCTTGGGTTCGACCGTTTTCAGAAAGGAACTGGGGATGCCGCCGCCGTTGTAGACCGTCTCGTGTTTGTGAACGTTGGCCAGCAGCGATTCGCCCTGTTCTCCGAAAAGCTCCAGGCGCGGGTTGAAATGGGGCGGCTCCACCCCGGAGGTCTCGAGCTCAAAGACCAGTTCCGCACCCGCTTCCCCCTCGAACGCATAGGTGTCGCGGTCGCCAGGCGCGCCGATGCTGCCTTCGACGATGTCCCCCACGGCCAACGGCAAGGCCTGGCCGCGCACCCCGTTCGGCTCCTGTTCCTGGAGCCGTGACAGATTCTCGGGAACCGGTGCGGCCGCCGACCCGGGAGAATCGGGGGACGCCGACAGGCTGCCGGCAGCGGACGCGGTCTCCGGTGGTTGGGAACTCGGATTCGCCTGCCGGACCGTCCGGGAACGGAGACGGCCGGTCCACTCGCCGTCGATCTTCCGGGTGAAGTGACGTTCGGTCCACGCGGGCTCAGAGTTTGCCTGCGGAGCCGGAACGGCGGTCAGAACCCGAAGCTGGTAGCCGCAGTCGGGGCCCCCTTTCCCCAAGAGCGAGGCAACCTCCAACACGTAGCGTCCCGACTCCGCCACGCGGTAGGAGTACCGGTTCCGAACCGGAATCAGGTCGGAAGACTCCTGCTCCCGGAAAAGGAGCCGAGTGGGACGGTCGGGATCGAGCCAGCTCCCGGTCGGCCGGTACAGGGCGAGGCGCGGCTCGAAGTGCTCTGTCTGTGCGATTTCGAAGGTCAGCTCCTGACCGGCAACCGCGTCGAACCCGTAGGCGTCCAGTTCGCCATGCTCTCCGATGCGGCCGTTGACGATGACTGGGACGCCGATCTCCTGCGCCTGCCGGGCAGATGGGTGCGGGGTGCCGATCTCGCTGATCACGCCGCCCTCATCGACCCGGAAGTGAAGAGCGTTGGAAACCCCTCGATGAGAAACCAGGCGAAACGGATGGGTTCCGGCGGGAACCGATGATTCCACGGTAAGGTGCGCCGTTACACGAAAGAAGGACGACGATTTCTCCTTCTTGGGATACGGACCCGCCGGTTCAGGCCCCTTGATCATCTCGACTTCGCCGACCCGAGCCTCCAGGCCGGCGGAACCGAAGATAATCGAATAGGCGCCGTCCAGTGATTCTCCCCGGATCTCAAGCTCGATCCGGGATCCCTGCTGCCCGCCGAGAGGAAAGACCGAGATCAAACTCGGTTCGGGAGGGGCCTCGTCGCCAGCGGATTGCGCCTCGAGCCGGCCAGTGGACGGAACGAAAAACAACAACGCGATACAAGCCACCCCGAAGAAACACACACGGGATTTTGGAAATCCGGGGCGATCAAGGTGTTGCCGACGTTTCACCACTTGGAGCTTTCGGGTTGTTGTTTTTAGTTGGTACCAGACTATATCACTTAGACCCGTCAATGGCGAGGCCCCTGGGTCGCAGGGGTGCCCCTTGTGTGGTCGCCCTCCGGGTGTCAGCAACCAGGATCGACCTGGCGCCACCCCGCATTTCCACGCCATGTCCCGGCGGCGGGCCGGGTTCTGGTCTCGTTCGGACCGAAGAGAGCACCCACAAGGGGTGCCCCTACGGAATTCCAATTCGCGGCACGATCCAGCCTCACACGTTCGTCAATCTCCGTCCAACTCTTTGATGTAAATGTTCTTGAACCACAGCGGCCAACCGTGATGCTGGAGCACAATCGGGCCTTTGGACTGGTTGAAGTCGGCCTCATACCCATCGATGACGAGTTGGTCATTGAGACGCACAGTGACCGTATCATCCTGGACGCGAATCTCGAAATGGTTCCACTCTCCCAGCGGGCGGTCGACGGTACGCAGCGGAGTGCGGTCCTTGGCGGTGTAACCGACGATTCCACCCGACCCGTGGGGAGATGAGTACACCTCAGAGGTTCGGTCCCAGATCTCCACTTGCAGCTCGCCACGCAGATAGATTCCGCTGTTGCCGTCTTTCTCGATTTTCCAATCGATGAGCAGAATGAAATCGCCGTACTCCTTCTCCGTGCGCAGATTGCGCTCGAAGACGGTGTCGGGGGCCGGTTGCCAACCTCCGCCGTCGTAAACGATCATGCCGTTCTCGGCCCGCCAGTGTCCGCTGCCGTCGTCTTTCCAACCGGTCAGATCTTGACCGTTGAACAGCCGGGTAAATCCAGCGGGCGGCGAGTCGTCCGACGGCACGGCACATCCTGGAGCCACCGCCAGCCCGGCGGCCGCCAACAACAGTTTCAGGGTTCGCATCATGGCTCCTCAGGTTTCGGATGCGGGGTGTGGAACACCGGATCTGCCCGATTTCCGCCCGACTTGAGGTACGCAACCAGGTCGAGAATCTCCTCCCCGGTAAAGACGTCGAGCAGCCCTTCGGGCATTTCCGAAATTCGCGAGACGGTGCGGGTTTCCACCCGGTCGGCGGCAACTTCGGTGACCTTCTGGGAGAACGGATCCTGGCGGAGCCGCAGCAGTTTTCCATCGTTGTAGACGACCCGGCCCACGTAAATGCGGCCGTCTCCCAACCGGACCGACTCGTTGAAGAAGCGATCGGCGACCACCTTGGAGGGATCGAGCAGCGATTCCAGCAGGTACTGCGCATCGAAACGATTACCGACGGTGGTGATGTCCGGCCCCGTAGTGCCACCCTGGTCGCGAAAGCGGTGACAGCGAGCGCATTCCGCCGCCTCGTACACAGACCTGCCGTTCTCGTACGAGCGGCCGTTTTCCACCTGCTCGAGGCGAGGGAGAAAGTCGGCAACCCGCCAGGTTCGCACAAATCCACGAACCGGTTCCTCGTCAGCCGCCGCCAGGAACTGTCGATCTTCGATGATCTCCTCCAGCGCCTCGTGTTCCTCGTCTCCGAGGGTCTCCACGGCAGACTGCCGCAGGCTCTGAATCGTGTAGATGAAACGGCGGTTGAGACCTTTCCTGCCGATTGCTTTCTCGGCGCGAAGATATTCTCGCTGGGACGCATTCAAGGCGCGGAAAAAGATTTTGCGCTGCGGCAGCGACCAACCTTCTCCGAGATGGCTCAAGGCGGCAAAATAAAACAGCTTGTCTTGTCTCCCGCCGGTGTCCATCAATCTCAATGACTTTTCGATGACACCCGGATCCTTCACGTAGACCAGCAGGCGGCAAAGCTCCTGGTTCAGTTTCCGGCTGGAGGAAGGATAAAGCCGTCCGAGGCGTTTGACGGCCTGTTGCCCCAATCCCTGGCGCGGGCCGCCCATCCTGATAAACGCCAGGCTATAGGCGCGCAACGCCTCCAGAAGTCGATCCTCGGGAAGTCGCTCCAGGGGGAGCCGGCCGAGCCTTTCCAAAACCGCCTCCTGCAGCCCGCCCCGGCCGGTTCGCGCCAGAGCCAGCATGGCCTGGATCGACGCCACAGGGTCATTCTCGCGCAGCGCTCGACCCTGCCACTCCGCCAGGTCCTGGCGCTCGATGGCGACACGCGCCGCATATCGAAGGGCGCGATCGGCGCTGGCCAGATGGGGCCACGCTTCTTCCACCGCGCGAGGGTCCTCTCGACCATGGAATTGTTCCAGCCGTTTACGAATTCGCCGCGCCCGCTCGGCTGCAGGATGATCCAGGGGACCGGCGGGATCGGTGACTTCGCCACCCCGGTAGCGGATTCGAAAAAGACCCGACTTGGCCTCCCTCCCTCCCACCGTGAAATACAGGTCTCCATCCCGGTTGACCACAATGTCGGTCACGGGCGCTGCACTTCCTGTCAGGAACGACTCGAAGGTCGCCGCAAAACCGGCTCCCTGCGGCTTCAGGTGAACAGCATAGATCGTCCCCGACGCCCAATCACAGGCGAACAACGCCCGCTGATACCTGCTTGGAAAACGGGCCCCGGTTCCGAAAACCAGGCCGGTCGGCGACCCGAACCCGACATCGACCACGCTGCCGACACTGTCGGGATAGTGCTCAGGCCACTTTCCGTAGGGCGTCCAACGCCCGGTGTCGTAGCGCCAGCCATACTCCCCGCCCGAAACCACCTGGTTGATACGAGTGGGGCGGTACCAGGGCTTGCCGATGCCGGCCTCGCTGTCCGCGTCGAAGACGAACAGCTCGCCGTCGGGGTCGAATGCCAGGTCGTAGGAGTTCCGGAAACCTCCGGCAACCAACTCCCAGACCGAACCCGTCTCGTCGGTCCGGGCAACCCAGCCGGCCGGCACGAACCCCGGCTCGGGAGGAATCAACAGATCGTTGGCCCAATTCCTGAACGGAGAGGTCGGCGCCAACCCTTCAGGAACCTTGGTGCCGTTGCCCGCGACGAGATAGATGAGACCGTCGGGTCCGAGCACCGCGGCATGGGGCCCGTGCTCTCCATGCCCATTCGCGTTGTCCACGGCCTCCAATCGCTTCAGCAGCTTCACCTGGTCGAACCGGTCATCGCCGTCCGTATCCAGCACCCGGTAGAAGCCACTGCCCTGAGCCACCTTCTCCTTCGAGGTCCGGTACAGGTTGACCGTCACGTAGAGACTGTCATAGGCGTAGAGAAGCCCTTGGGCGTGGCCGATGGGAAGATCCAGTTTCTCGACTTCCGTGACGGAATCTCCATCTCCGAGAGTCACTCGGTAAAGACTCCCGAATTGATCCGCGGTGATCAGCCGCCCCGCGGTATCCAGCGTCAAAGCCACCCAGGAACCCTGTTCCTCCAGCGGCACCGAGTAGACCAGCTCCACCTCGAATCCCTCCGGCACCTGGAGCTGCCGGGATACTTCAAGAAGCCCGTCGTCGTGAGTTGTCTTGGGACCGAAAGGGTCAAGCGGGCTCCGGCACGAAAAGGAAAAGCCGGACACGATGACGATGGCGGCCAGGCAACTCCGCCAGCCGATCAGACGAACCTTGAGAAAAACTCCAGGCATTAAATTCCAGTCCCCTTTGCTTTAGTCCCCGCCCCAGCCTAGGATACCCGGAATTGAAGGGAGAGACTTCCGTGACTGAGAATTCTTACCGCGTGGCGCCGCCAGGTTTCACCCCGGATCAATGGGAAGAATTCCAGGAAAAGGGAATTCTGGTCGTCGAGAACGCCATTCCGCAGGAAGACGTGGAACGCTATATCGAGGCCATCGATCGCGTTGCCGCAACCGATCCGAACTACGCTCCAGGCAAGGATTTCCGGCAGCCTCACTGCGTCGCCGCGGATCCGGTCCTGAGCGAGCTCATCGACCACCCCCGCCACGTGGGCTACGGCTACGATCTCTACGGCGAACTCTTGAAGCTCCACCGCTCGGATATCTTCATCCGGCCCCCGGACTACAAGGACGAGTCCATGTGGCACCCGGACTCGCCCCGGCCCACGCCCTACGCCGTATTCTCGATGGATCTCCCTCTGCGCCTCTGCATCGGCCTCTGGCTCACCGCTCTGCCCCATGCCGGAATGGGGAACTTCATCTACATGCCGGGCAGTCATCGAAACCAGGAATTCGAGCAGTACTACACCCACGAGAGCGTCCCCGGGGAAGTCCCCCTGGTGGTTCCCGCGGGAAGCATGACGGTGATGCACTGCGGGGTCTGGCATCGGGTCGACGTCAACCATTCGGACACGATCCGAAAGAACATGTTCGTGAGCTACTGTCCCTCCTGGCTCTGGGAGGGAGATCGGCGCCAATGCGATCCCCAGTGGATCGAGACGCTGAACCGGGAGCAGCGGATCATCATGCGCAGCTTTCCCACGGCCCATGACCGGACCAATCCCCCGGCGGAGGACGTGCCCCTCTTCCTGGCCCGGGAGACGGGAACCGACTCGGACGCCGACGCCAACTTCCGGATTCCGCTTCGGATCCGGAAGCGCAAGACGATGCCGGAAAAACTGGCGAGCTGAACCGCTATGGGAGCGGGGGTTTTCCTACCCCCGCTCTTGTTCTTATCCTCGCTCCAGAGGATGCTGTCCTTGGACATGGATCACGGTTGGAACAAAAGAGAGCACCCACCAAGTGTGCCCCTGCCCCGCATTCCTCACCAGTCCGCTGCGAGTATGATGAAAAAGTTCAGCGCTTGTGCAAAGTGGCAATTTCACGAAGAGAAAGTTGGAACCAAGATCAAGAGACTATTGCTGACGGTACTCGTCACTTCACTCCTCCAAGGCTCGGGTTGGGCCGAGCCGGTGGACCGGGCGGTTGACATCGGAACAGCCAAGCAGTTGTTCGTCGATGACGCCGTCATCGGCTCTCTAGAACGGGCCTACCGGGTGCTGAATCAACCGGTGAAATACGAGGGGAATCCGGTTCTCGCGCTGAAACCGGAACAGAAGGTCGGAGGCCAGGATCTGGTGGTCGTCATGGGGAACGTCATCTACGACGACGAGGAACGGATCTTCAAGATGTGGTACGACGCGGCGGTCTACGACTGGAGCGAGGTTTTCCTCGCCTACGCCACCTCGAAGGACGGCATCCGCTGGGAACTGCCCAACCTGGGGCTGATGGAACACCAGGGATCCAAGGACAACAACCTGGTCTTCACTGCCGGAAAGGGCGAGGTGGCGGGAGGCGTCTTCAAGGACGCGGTCGAAACCGACCCGGCGCGCCGCTACAAGATGATCTACCACCTGCACGATTCTCCGGGATTGGGGACCTCGGGCAGCGGCATCGGCATCGCCTTCTCCGCGGATGGCATTCACTGGAAGCGGGCCACCGACAAACCGGTGATTCCCATGGCCGACAGCCCGAATTCGGTGATGTGGGATCCCCGATTGGGCACCTACGTCGCCCACACCCGGGTCAATCCTGTCTACCATGCGCCGGACTGGAAGGTCCGCCGCGACCTCCGCGATGAATTGTGGCCCGGGGTGGAGGGAAGCTACCTGCGGCGGGAGGTTCTGCAGAGCGAGAGCGACGACTTCCTCAAGTGGGAGTCCCAGGGCGTGATCATGAGCGCCGACCGGAAAGATCCGCCTTGGAACCAGCAGTTCTACAACATGGAGTGGATGCCGTACGGCGACGTGTACTTCGGCTTCATCGCGGTCTACCACACCCTGCCCGGATTGGAGACCGCAACCTCACACCAGATCCAGGCCGGACCCGATTGGCTCGACACGGTCGACATCCAGTTGGCTTTCAGCCGGGACGGCCGGACCTGGGAACGGGCCGGAGGACGCAACGTCTTCCTCCCTCTGGGAACCCAGCCTGAAGCCTTTGACCGCAGCATGATCTTCGTGATGCAGCACCCGCTCGTGGTGGAAGACGAGATCTGGATCTACTACATCGGCTTCAGCGGCCTCCACTGGGCGACCCGCCGGGAAGAGGTCCAGGGGGGCAAGGTCGGGCTGGCTAAACTTCGCTTGGATGGTTTCGTGTCGATCGACGCCGGAAGCGGAGTATTGACCACCAAGCCGATCCGGATGTCCGGAGAGCGGCTTGTGGTCAATGCCGATGCCACGGACGGGTCGGTCGCGGTGGAGATTCTGGACCCCGGTGGAACGCCGATCGAAGGATTCGGCCGGAAAGACGCGGTGGCGGCCAAGGGGGACAGCCTGCGGCACACCATGACGTGGGGCCGGGGTTCGGACGTCAGTACCTTGAAAGATCGCCCCATCGTGTTGAAGTTCCACCTCGAACGGAGCCGGCTCTTTTCTTTCCGTTTCGCCGATTGAGGCTGGCCGCTTGGTCCCGGAGCCGGACGAGGAAAGTTCATCCCTAAATTCAGAAAGGGACGGACGGAGAAAGTAACAGTCTATTTTTCCGCGGCGTGCCGCGAGCTCCACTACGCCACGGCGGACATCGAGGCGTTGCTCCGATCCCCCCGGACGGAGGTGCTGGTGGCCTGGGATCGTCCTCCCGGGGCCGTCGAGTCGGTCCTGCCGGCCTACGGACATGTTCATACGAGAACGATGTCGCCCTGCCTATAGGCTGTCGTAGACGGCATCCTCCTCGTTCTCCCAGAACTCGAAGCTGCGTTCCGAACCCTTCAACC
>JAJDTT010000132.1 GCA_022827025.1 Acidobacteriota bacterium | reverse complement strand
CGGCGCGAAAGAGAGCGAACGGACCGACCTTCCCTCCAAAGCAAAAAGCCAGGACGTCGAGCCGCCGAGCTTCGAGTACACCCAACGCTCGAAAGAGGGCGCCAAGAATGACGCCCCTCCAAACGAGCAGCGACCCTGAGGCCGCCGATTGGGAAAAGCCTCTCAGCGGCGTCCTTCCCACGCCGACCGGGACCGGCGTCCGGCGTCGTCCGGAGCGGCGGTTTCCTAACCGCCGTCTTCCAGCCGCCGACTGGGACTGGCGTCCGGAGCGGCGTGTTTTACGCGCCGACTGGGACTGGCGTCCTTCCGGGCGCCAGTCTCCCGCGCCAGTCTCCCGAGTAGCAACACAACGAAAGACCACAGGCCGCCTGAAACCCGCCCCTCCCGGCGGGCGCCAAACATGCCGCCCCTCCTGTCACCACTCTCTCCTCTTTTCCTCTATTCTATTCCGGAAGGACGGCTGAGACCGCCGGGTTCCCACCCTGTTTCTGCGAAGCACATGTACTACCGGCGGTCTCAGCCGATTCCATCCGAAAGCCGGAGTCTCGGGGGCGTCCCGCCATAGCAACTTCGGGACCAAAACCGGCCGGGAGGCCCGGCCGATCCATCGGACCCGGGTGTAGCTGGTAAACTGGCGTGGAGTTGCCGCAGCCGGCAACGTGGGTCCGGCCCTGGACCCGGATCTTGGCCGGCGGCTCGATCACAGGAAAGTCCTTCTGCGGCAACGACGTTGACCGGTCCCAGGAGAATCAGGCCCAAAAACGTTATTTCTTTAGACTTTCAGACGCCATGGGGCATCCTCATCAAACAGGGACGAGGATGAGTTACAGCGACGAAAACTTGCTCCGGTCGGCGTTGGCGGGCGACGGCGGCTGTTTCGGCGAGCTGGTGACCCGGTGGGAGCGGAAGATCTACGGTTTCATCTACCGCTACGTCGGCGATCGTGAGGAAGCCCGCGATCTGACCCAGGAGACCTTCGTCAAGGCGTACAAGAACCTGGGCCGCCTGTCCGATCCCCGGCGCTTCTCCTCCTGGCTCTACAAGATCGCCCTCAACGAGTGCCGGATGCGGTTTCGCCGCCGCCGCTGGGACACGGTCCCGTTGCCGGACTCGGTCGAGGCGCCGCTGGCCCAGACCGATGAGCCGACGCCCGAACAGGCTCTGGCCACCAAGGAGAGGGTCCGCCTGCTGCGGGAGATGCTGTTGAAGCTGCCCGAGGAGCAGAAGACGGTCATCTTGATGAAGGAATACCAGGGCCTGAAGTTTCGCGAGATCGCCGAGGTCCTGGATCTGCCCCTTTCCACCGTGAAATCACGCATGTACCTGGGATTGAAGACGTTGAGAAGATTGATGGAGAAGAGACTATGAGCCGCACGACCATGCACGAGCGGATGATGGACGTCCTCTACGGAGAGGAGGTGGACCCCGAACGCTGCCTGGAGTTCTTCCGCCACCTGGAGAGTTGCCCCGAGTCCAAGGCCGAATACCTGGAGCTGGTGGAGACGCGTTCCCTGCTGGGTCAGTGGGACCTGGGACAGGCGGTTCCCGAGGCCAGCGCTGGCGCCGGCGGCAAGGTCCGCCGTATCTTCGGCAGGATCGACCGGAGTCCGGCCTGGAGAGTCGTCTACAAGGCGGCGGCCTGCATCCTGATTCTCCTGGGAATGACGGTCATCGCCCGGGACCTGGGCTGGACGGAGCGGGCCGCCCTGGAGGTGAGCCGCCAGGAATTGGAGACCATGATCAACGACGTGGCGGTCGCGCGGCAGGAGGAGGAGCGGCGCCTCATCGGACAGTATGTGGTCCAGGTGCGCGACGACCTGGAGCGGGAAATGGGCCAGATCCACCGGTATCTGCAGGACCTGGACCTGCAGCAGAGAGATGCCCAGGAAAACTACCGGGCCGTGCGCGCCCTGATCACGCGCTGACGGTTCAGGTGTCCGAAAATGGGACAAAGTGTCCAGAAATGGAACAAAGTGTCCGATATCGGACACTTTTGAGCAGAAAGGGAACGAGTGAAAGTGAAGCCGGTTCGGATTTTCACGTGCAAAAGGGGGTCGAAGGCGATGTGGTACATTGGACTGGTCGTGCTTGCAGGCTGGTTGTCCAGCGTGAACGGACTTGCCCAGCAGCATCTCAACCTGGAGCGGTTGAAACAGGACACCGAGATCTTCGAACGCATCGTCCACGAAGTGCTCAAGCAGAACTTCTCCGATCCGTTCGCCATCACGAGTGAGCCCCGGGGAGCCTATCTGCAGGGCTACGGGATGCTCTTCTCCTTCCAGATCAACGTGAATCGCAGGACCATCCGGACGCCGTTCGGCGAGGTGCGGGACCCGCGGCCGGCGACGCGGCGCACCACCGAGGAGCACATGCGCGTGATCCGGACGAACCTCATCGACGCCTTGATCGAGTACGGCGACAGCATCAAGCAACTGGGGGGGCACGACCGCATCTCCATCGCCGCCTACGTCGACGACCGGAACGAGCTGGACGCGCGGAAGAGCCGGAAGACCCTGGTCCTGACCGCCTCCAAGGACGACATCGATCTTGTGGCCATGCAGAAGATCTCCGCCGAGAACTTCAAGGACCGGATCGACGTCATGGAGTACTGATTTCGAGATTTCCCATGGTCAAACTGGCTGAGTTGAAGGAAAAGGCCCTTTTCGGAGAGGTGCTGGTGGAGCGGGGGATCATCTCGCGCGAAGAACTGAGCACGGTCCGAAATCTCCAGAGGCAGTCCCGGGAGAAGCTGGGGAAGCTGCTCATCGACATGGGCGCTCTCTCCGAGGCCGACCTGGTCAAGCATCTGAGCGAGTACCTGGAGATCCCCTACGTCGTCGCCGAGAGCTTCCCCACGGTCCCGGTCGTGGAGAACACCTTCTCCGTGCAGTTCATGCGGGAGTGCAAGTTCGTTCCCGTCGGAGCCGAGGACGGGGAGCTGACCATCGCCATGGTCGACCCGCTGGACCGCTCCACCCTGGACGCCATCCGCCTCTACACCCGCTACGACCGGATCACGGTGGTGCTGGCCCCGGAGAGCGGGATCCTGGATCTGATCGAGCGCTTCTACGGCAACCAGGCGTCGAGCCTGGGGCGCATCGTGGAGGGGATCGACACCGACGTGGAGGGCCTGGGGGAAGACAGCGACGACGTGGAGCATCTCAAGGACCTGGCTTCCGAAGCTCCGGTCATCCGCCTGGTCAACCTGATCCTGTCCCGCGCCATCGAGTCCCGGGCCTCCGACATCCACATCGAGCCCTTCGAGCGGGAGCTCAAGGTGCGCTACCGCATCGACGGGGTCCTCTACGACGTGGAATCGCCGCCCAAGCGGCTGAAGGCCGCCACCATCTCCCGCATCAAGATCATGGCCAAGCTCAACATCGCCGAGCGCCGGATCCCCCAGGACGGCCGGATCAAGATGAAGGTCCTGGGCAAGGACGTGGACCTCCGCGTCTCCACGCTGCCGACCATGTACGGCGAGAGCGTGGTCATGCGGATCCTGGACAAGAGCAACACCCAGATCTACGACCTGGAGAAGCTGGGGTTCGCTCCGGACACCTACGAGGCGTTCCAGAAACTGATCCTGCGGCCCCACGGGATCATCCTGGTGACCGGCCCCACCGGCAGCGGCAAGACCACCACCCTCTACGGCGCCCTCAGCAAGATCAATCTCCCCGACAAGAAGATCATCACCATCGAGGACCCGGTGGAGTACCAGATCAACGGCATCAACCAGATCCACGTCAATCCCCGGATCGGGCTGACCTTCGCCGCCGGACTCCGCTCCATCGTCCGCCAGGACCCGGACGTCATCATGGTGGGCGAGATCCGGGACCTGGAGACGGCGGAGATCGCCATCCGCGCCGCCCTGACCGGCCACCTGGTCTTCAGCACGCTGCACACCAACGACGCCCCCAGCGCCATCGCCCGGCTGGTGGACATGGGGGCCCAGGACTACCTGCTGGCCTCCTCGGTCCTGGGCGTGCTGGCCCAGCGACTGGTCCGTGTCGTCTGCTCCCGTTGCCGCCAGGAGCAGATCCTGGAACCGGGATTCCTGACGGAGATCGGTTTCCCCCGGCAGTCCCGGGTCGCCGCCTCCCAGGGAACGGGCTGCAAGGAGTGCGACAACACCGGATACCAGGGCCGGGTCGGGATCTTCGAGCTGATGCTGATGCGCGAGCCGATACGGCGCCTCACCATCACCAACGCCGACTCCACCCGGTTGCGGAAGGCGGCCCTGGAAGGCGGGATGACGGCCCTGCGCCAGGACGGTTTCGACAAGGTCAAGTCCGGACTGACCTCCGTCGCGGAGGTGCTGCGGGTGACCCAGGATGCGTAAGGGAGGAGCGATTTCTAGTCGTCCCGTCGGAGGGGCGATTTCCAATCGCCCGACAGGAAGGGCGATTTCTAGTCGCCCCGAGTTCCGGGGGGCTACGTGATTTGGCGAGAGAAGCGCGGAGGGGGGACTATCGTCCCCCCCCGGTCCCCCCACCTCGGCGGCAGGGATGCCGCCGCTCCGGCGGGTTTCTACGAGGGGGGAAGGGGAGTTTCGATCGGAGGGGCGATTTCCAGTCGCCCGTGGGAGGGGCGATTTCTAGTCGCCCCGTCGCGAGGGTCCACGCGATTCCCAATCGCCCCGTCTTGGGGTGCGGAAGGGCGATTTCCAGTCGCCCCGTCACGAGGGTCCACGCGATTTCCAATCGCCCCCTCTCAGGGTGCGCAGGGCCACCCCTCGCGCGCACCCTCTTTTTCGGACGTATCGAGGATGCCGAAAATCGGTCGGGCCACCCCTCGCGGGCGCCCTCTTCCGGCCCTATTCCGGGTGGCGTCGTGTTTGCCGCTAATCGTAGGGGCACCCTTTGTGGGTGCCCTCTTCGATCCCCGGCAGAATCGCAAATTTAACTGAAGGACCAGAAAATTGGCTTTCTTCCAATACAAGGCGGTCACGGCCGACGGCAGGGTCATCGAAGGAACATTGGAGGCGGCGGACGTCCGCGGCGTCACCTCGCGCCTCCGGGATCAGGGCCAGTTCCCGGTGACCATCTCCTCCGCCGGCGCCACCGAATCCGGCGGCCTGCTGGGCCGCGAGATCAAGCTCCCCTGGCGCCGCAATCGAGTCCCCCAGGCCGACCTCATGGTCTTCACCCAGGAGCTCTCCACCCTGGTGAAGGCGGGCCTGCCCCTGGACCGGAGCCTGGGCGTGCTGGGCGAGTTGACCGAGAACCGCCATCTGCGCGACGTGGTCAAGGAATTGCTGCGGGAGATCAAGGGGGGCAAGTCCCTATCCGAAGGCATGGCCATGCACCCCCACATCTTCCCCAAGATCTTCGTGAACATGGTTCGGGCCGGCGAGATCGGCGGCGCCCTGGACAAGATCCTGGAGCGCCTGCAGGAGTACCTGGAACGCTCCGAAGAGCTGCGGAACTACTTCGTCTCGTCCCTCATCTACCCCCTGGTCCTGGCGCTGGTGGGCGGAGCCTCCATCATCGTCATGATCAGCTTCGTCATCCCCAAGTTCGCCGACATCTTCGAGAACGCCGGAGCCCCCATACCCCTGCCCATGAAGATCATGCTGACCGCCGGCGACGTCCTGACCGGATATTGGTGGCTGATCCTGCTGGGGGGGATCGCGGCGGTGCAGCTCTTCAAGCGCTACCTGCGCAGCGAGAAGGGAAGGCTCGCCTGGGACGCCCGGTTGCTGAAGCTGCCGCTCCTGGGGTCCATCTTCCGCAAGATGGAGGTCAGCCGTTTCAGCCGGACCCTGGGCACCCTGCTGCGCAGCACCGTGCCCCTGATCCAGGCCATGAACATCGTCAAGGAGGTGATCGGGAACCAGGCCATCGCCTCCACCATGGAGTCGGTCAAGTCGGGCATCAAGAAGGGAGAGGGCCTGACCAAGCCCATCCGCGACGCCGACATCTTCCCCCCCTTCGCCCTGCACCTGCTGGCCGTGGGCGAGGAGACGGGCCGCCTCGACGCCATGCTGCTCCAGATCGCCGAGGCCTACGACCGCGACCTGCGGACGGCGCTCAAGCGGTTCGTGGCCCTGTTCGAGCCGGTGCTCATCCTGGTCATGGGCCTGGTCATCGGCACCATGGTGGTCTCCATGCTCTATTCCATATTCAGCATCAACGACGTCCCGCTATAGGAACAATTCAGAGGAGGTGCTCGTGAGACGGACAGCCGCCCAACCCGTCAGGGTCATGGAAACGGAGGAAAGGAAACGGAATCGAGGGTTCTCGCTCATCGAGCTCATCGTCGTCCTGGTGATCCTGGGACTCCTGGCCACGGTCGTGGGTCCCAAGGTGATGGAGCGCCTGGGCCGGGGCAAGAGCGAGATCGCCAAGCTCCAGATCGACCAGTTCGAAGGAGCCCTGGGCCTCTTTCGTTTCGACGTGGGCCGCTACCCCACCTCGGCGGAGGGGCTCACGAGCCTGCTGGAAAACGCCGGCCTCCACAACTGGAGCGGCCCCTACCTGGACAAGCGGACCCTGCCCAACGACCCCTGGGGCCGTGAGTACCAGTACCGCGCCCCGGGCCAGTACGGCGACTACGACCTCTGGAGCTGGGGCGCCGACGGCGTCGAAGGCGGCGAATCCGACAGCGCCGACGTCACCTCATGGTAGGGAGCGGAGCGGAGCGGCGGTTTCCCAACCGCCGTCTTCCACCCGCCGACCAGGAACGCCATGTTTCACGCACCGACCAGGAACGGCGCCCGGAGCGGCGTCGTCCCCGGCGCCGACTGGAGCGGCGTGTTTCACGCGCCGACTGGGAACGGCGTCCTTCCGGGCGCCACTGGGACCGGCGTCCGGAGCGGCGTCGTCCCCGGCGCCGACTGGGACCGGCGTCCTTCCGGGCGCCACTGGGACCCGCGTCCTTCCATGCGCCCCGTAACCCCCCGCTCCCCCTAAAAAAAATGCACACCCCCACCCCCACCCCCGGCTTCACCCTGGTGGAGATCCTCGTCCTCCTGGTCATCATGGGCCTGGCGGCCATGCTGGTCCTGCCCTCCTTCACCTCCGGCCTCCAGGGCCTGGAGCTGGAGGCCGCCAGCCGCGACCTGGCAACCCACATGAAGCGGGCCCGTTTCGAGGCCATCGGACGCCACACC
>JAJDTT010000296.1 GCA_022827025.1 Acidobacteriota bacterium | reverse complement strand
GGTAGAAATGATCGTAGCGAGAAAGTGGAGAATCGAGGCCAGATTTTCACGATTTCGAGGCGCATCGTTGTTCTATTCGCCGAGAAATCGGGGAAATATGGACCGATTATACGCTTTCGCAGCAGATCAATTTCTGCCGCGCAGGCTCCTAGTGTGTTGTCCCTCAATTAGACGTAGGGGCGACCCTTGTGGTCGCCCGCCCGGCGCCGGCGGCCGAGATCGCTCCAGAGGGGTGGCTTGGGGGAAGGAATACGGGGCGCCTGAAACACGCCCGGTGGGCGACTGGAAAGTCGCCCCTCCAACACGCCCTTCCCAGCGGGCGACAAGGATGTCGTCCCTTCTGGCGTGGTTGGAACCGAAGAGGGCACCCACAAGGGGTGCCCCTACAGGATTCGAAGTCGAGAGGAGAGTCCGCATGAAGCTGAGACCGTTGGGGAAGACGGGACTCATGATGAGTCCCATCGGATTGGGTTGCGCCACCTTTGGCCGGGAGATCGACGAGGAGACCTCGTGGCGGGTGTTGGACTACGCCGTGGAGAAGGGGATCACCTTCCTGGACACGGCCGAATCCTATGGGGGCGGCAACTCCCAGCAGTACCGCATCAAGGAGTATGGCGTCGAAGACAGGCGCGAGGTCACCGTGGAGATGAACTCCTCGGAGAACATCATCGGACGCTGGATGGAGGCGCGGGGCTGCCGGAACGAGGTCACGCTCTGCACCAAGGTGAGCACCGGAGCCAGCCCCGATAACATCCGCAAGGCTCTGGCGGCCAGCCTGGAACGGCTCCGGACCGATTCGGTCGATGCCTACAAGATCCACTCTCCCGATCCCAACGTCCCCATCGAGGAGAGTCTCGACGCCCTCAATCAGGAAGCGGAAGCGGGGCGCATCGTGGCCCCGGGCTGCAGCAATTTCACCGCGGACATGCTGCGCGACTCGCTGGAGATCAGCCGCAAACGTGGATATCGCCGATTCGAGATCACCCAGCCTCCGTACAACCTGGCCCTGCGGGAGTTCGAGACCGACCTCTTTCCCCTTTGCAGGCGCGAACAGATCGCCGTCACCACCTACAGTCCTCTGGGAGCCGGATTTTTCGCCGGAAAGTACACGGCCGGGATGGAAAATCTGCCTTCCGGAACCCGCTTCGACATCGTCCCGGGACACGGAGAAATCTACTTCCACGACCGGTTCTTCAAGATCGTGGAACGGTTGCGGGCCAAGTCCGAGGAAACGGGGATTCCCATGGTCCGCCTGGCCATGGGCTGGGCCATGAGCAACCCGGACGTGACGGCGGTCCTGGCGGGGGCGCGCAAGTTCGACCACATCGACAACGCCCTGGAATCGTTTCGGATGGACCTGGACCCCGAGTTGAAGGCGGAAATGTCCGCTTGGGGGGAAGTCTGATCCGTTGAGAAGGTCCCCGGCTACGATGGAACCGTTGAGGCGCCTGCCGCGAGCCGTCGTGACCGGAAAGGCTGGCCGGGAGTACGCGACCATTGATGTCCAATAGCCGGACCCCGACGCCCGTCGTGGTTCTGAGCCGTTGCCTCGGCGTGGAAGCCTGCCGCTACAACGGCAAGATGATCCGGGAAGACTTCCTCCGCCAGCTCTCTTCATACGTAAAATTCCGGCCGGTCTGCCCCGAACTGGAGATCGGCCTGGGGGTGCCCCGGGACCCGATCCGGATCATCGCCGGCGACGGCGGCCGGACCCTGGTCCAGCCGGCGACCGGACGCGACCTGACCCGGTCCATGACCACCTTCAGTCAGGAGTTCCTGACAAAACTGAACGACGTGGATGGATTCATCCTCAAGAGCCGGTCTCCCAGTTGCGGCATCCGGGACACCAGGATCCACGACGCCGATCAGGAGACGGTGCGGGAACGGGGCGCCGGGATCTTCGCCGCGGCCGTTCTGGAGCACTTTCCCGACGCCGCCGTCGAGGACGAGAAGCGCCTCCGGAATCGAATCCGGCGCGAACATTTCCTGACCCGCCTCTATGCGCTGGCCCGGCTCCGCCCGATTGCCCGGCGACCGGACCGGGAAGCGTTGAGGCGGTTCCACGCCAAGAACCGCCTCCTGCTCATGACCTTCAACCGGAAAGAACTGGATCGGCTGGACAAACTGCTGTCCGGCGGCCGGGAGCCGGACGAGGCCGATCTCGCCAAGGAATACCGGCGGCGCCTGTCGAACGCCCTTTCCCGCAATCCCCGTTACACCTCCCTCATCGACGTCCTGATCTACGCCTTCGGATCGGTCTCCAAACAATTGACCGACCGGGACCGGGCTCTCTTTCTGGAACGTCTGTCCGGCTACCGGAACGGAAAGATTCCGGCCAGCGGTCCCGTGGGTCTTCTGCGGTCCTGGGTCCTGCGCCACGGCCCGCGGGACCTGAGAAATCAGACCCTTTTCCACCCCTATCCCATGGAGTTGAACGAAGTCGCCGGCCCGGCCGGCAAGAAGCCGCTGCAACGGACTCTCTACGACGCCTGAGCCCGCCAATTCGGGCGCCCGGTGGAACCTGCCGGATTGGGCCCGACCGGCTTGATTTTCGGCCGCTCCCGTAGGAGTCTGGCCCGGTTGGCGCCATGAAACGGGTTCTGGTGGTGGGTGCGGGTTCCATCGGCCTACGGCATCTGCGGCTCTTGGCAGAGGTCGAGGATCTTGCCGTCGCGGTCTGCGACAGCCGGCCCGAAGGACTGGCCGAAGCCGGGCTCGCGGTGCCCGGCGCCCGCCAATGGAGCGATTTCCAGGAGGCCGCCGCCTCCCGTCCCGACGTGGTCTTCGTCTGCACTCCCCCCGGGTCCCACGCCGCCCTGACCCGGATCGCCCTCGAATCGGGAGCGGACGTTTTCTGCGAGAAACCGATCTCCGATTCCGCCGCGGGCGCCAGGCGCATGATCCGGGATCAACAGCGGACGGACCGGATTCTGAACGTGGGGTTCGTCCAGAGGTTCATGCCCGAGATGCTGCGCGCCCGGAAACTCATCCGGGAGGGCCGCATCGGAAGGGTCTGCTACGCACGGTTCTCCGTCTGCACCCTGAAGACGCTGGAGAACTCCCGGTCCCGGCACCAGCGGGACGTCTTCGGTTCGGCGGCCCTGGACTACGTCTACGGGTTCGACACCTTCTGGTGGCTCATGAAGGAACGGCCCGTCTCGGTCTACGCCCGGGGAGTCCAGGTGGAGGGACTTCCCTTCACCAGCCGTCCCAACCTCCTCAGCGCCGTGATCGAATACGAGTCGGAGCGGCTCGCCGAGCTGCACATCGACTACGTCGCCTACCCGGACCGCTGCACGTATACGTTCCAGGGAGAGCGGGGCTACGTTCGGGTGGATCTGAGCCGCAACATGGTGGAACACGGAGACGGGGAGACCGGACGCCGTTACGTGGAGAACCTCACGGTGGACCGGGACGACGTGATGCGGGACCAGCGGGATCACTTTCTGGGCGCACTGGAGGGACGGCACCGGGTGAGCAGCCCGCCCCAGGACGCCCTTCACGGAACGCTGGGAGTGGACGCTCTGATACGATCTCTGAAGACCGGGCGACCCGAAGCCCTGGAGACCGGCTGACGCGGCCGGGGAGTCGCGATGATCGACTGTGACATACACAATCAGCTTCCCTCCCTGGAGACGTTGGTGCCCTACCTGGAGGAGCACTGGCGGGCGTACATTCGCGAATCGGCTTTCGTGGGTCCCGACGTGAACGACTACCCCGAAGGGACGGGCATTCCGGCACGGCCGGGCACGACCCCTCCTTCGGGCGGGCCGCCCGGTTCCGACCCCGGGTTCCTCTGCGCCCAGACCCTGGACGCCTGGGACCTGGAGTTGGGCATCCTGAACTGCACCTACTGGGTCCAGAGCGTCCACAACGAATACCTGGCGTCGGCGCTGGCCACCGCCATCAACACCTGGCAGGCTGAGCACTGGCTGACGGCGGATTCCCGCCTGCGCGCCTCCCTGGTGGTGCCGAGCCAGAACCCGGCTCTGGCGGCCCAAGAGATCGATCGCATGGGGCATCATCCCGGCTTCGTCCAGGTGATCCTGCCGGTCCGGTCCTGGACTCCGTATGGTAACCGCCGTTTCGATCCGCTCTACGAGGCGGCCCTCCGCCACGACCTGGTGGTGGGGATCCACTTCGGCGGCTCCTCCGGCAACCCGCCCACCCCCTGCGGCTGGCCCTCCACCTACCTGGAGGAGTACGCCGGAATGTCCCAGGTCTTCCAGTCCCAGGTCCTGAGCCTGATTTCCGAAGGGACCTTCGACCGCTATCCCGGCCTGCGGGTAGCGCTGATCGAGGGCGGCTTCACCTGGATGCCCTCCCTCATGTGGCGGCTCGACAAGGAATGGAGAGGACTGCGCCGGGACATCCCCTGGGTCAAGCGCCCGCCGTCGGAATACATCCGGGAGCACATCCGGCTGACACTGCAGCCCGTGGACGCCCCGCCGCAGTCCCGGCAGATGCTGGAGATCCTGGAGCAGATGGACGGACAGGACCTCCTGATGTACTCGTCCGACTACCCGCATCGCCACTACGACGCCCCGGAGGAAGCGCTTCCGGACCAGCTTCCCGACTTGCATTGGGACCGGATCGGAACTGAAAATGCCCGTGAGTTCTATCGCCTTTGAGGAGGAGACCATGGCCATTGCCGTTGAACCCCAGACTCGCGACCGCGTCGTCCGAAGGCGCCGGTCCAGGACCGCCGTCATCGACTGCGACATCCACAACGCACTTCCCTCGGATGAGGCCATCCGCCAGTACCTCCCCCGGCGCTGGCGGAATCACCACCGGATGTTCGGGCTCCGGGGGCACATCGGCTGCGAGTACCCCCGAGCCAATCCCAACGCCGCGCGGCACGACTCCTGGCCCCCTTCCGGCCTGCCCGCCGGTTCGGACCTGGACTTCATGCGGGAGCAGTTGCTGGACGAGTGGGACATGGAATTCGGCATCCTGAACTGCCTCATCGGCGCCGGGCGGCAGCAGAACCTGGAATTCGGCGCCGCCTTCTCCCAGGGCCTCAACGACTGGCAGATCGAGGCGTGGCTGGAGCCCGAGCCGAGGCTGCGGGCCTCCGTCGTGATCCCCTACGAAGACGGTGAGCTGTCGGCGGCCGAGATCGACCGGGTGGGCAACCATCCCGGCTTCGTCCAGGTGCTGGTGGCGGCCCGCACCCAGCAGCCGCTGGGCCGGCGCAAGTACTGGAAGATGTACGAGGCCTGCGAGCGCCACGATCTCCCCCTCGGCATCCACTTCGGAGGAAACTCGGGCCAGCCCCTGACCGGCGGAGGATGGCCCAACCACTACTACGAGGACCATGCCGGCATGCCTCAGGCCTTTCAGTCCCAGGTGATCAGCCTGGTCACGGAGGGGGTGTTCGAAAGATTCCCCGGGTTGAAGGTGGTGCTGATCGAGGGCGGGTTCGCCTGGCTGCCTCCCCTCATGTGGCGCCTGGACCGCTCCTGGAAGAGGCTCAAGGAGGAGGTTCCCGGACTGAGCCGGCTGCCGTCCGAGACCATCCGCCGCCATTTCTGGCTCACCACCCAACCCATGGAGGAACCGCCCCGGCACGAATATCTCGTGCAGTTGCTGGAACAACTGGACATGGACGACCGCCTTCTGTTCGCCACCGACTACCCCCACTGGGACTTCGACTCCCCGGCCCAGGCCATTCCGCCGAGTCTCCCCCGGGAGTTCCGTCGAGGCGTCATGTCGGAGAACGCACGGAGCCTCTACCGGTTCGAAGCGGCGTAGGGGCACCCCTCGTGGGTGCCCTCCTGGTTCCCAGAGGGTGTAACGAATGCCGCTCCAACGACACTTGGTCTGCCGGGTCGATTCCCTGCCCCCCGGCTCCCGCAAGCTAGTGAAGATCGGGGCCCGATCCATCGGCGTCTTCAACGTCGGCGGCCGCTTCTACGCCCTCCGCAACAGTTGTCCTCACCAGGGGGGGCCGGTCTGCCTGGGACACCTCACCGGATTCCCCACCTCGCCGACTCCGGGCGAGTTCGAGTACCTGCGGAAAGGAGAGATCCTGCGCTGCCCCTGGCACGGCTGGGAGTTCGACGTGAAGACCGGCCAGTCCTGGTTCGACCCGGCCCGGCTGCGGGTGGCCACCTACCCGGCCCGGGTCGAGAGCGGCGCTTCCCTGGCGGCCGAGCACCCCGGCCCGGAGTCGGATCGCGAGATGAGCGGCCTCCGTCCGGGTCCCTACGTGCTGGAGACCTACCCGGTGGCGGTGGAACAGAACTATGTCGTGGTGGAGGTGCCGGGGACTTCCCGAGGAAGTCGGGTACAGCGATGACATCAGTTTGAGGAATCCATAGAATATTCTGGAGTGCCTGAACAGGAGAAACATGCCATGAACGGCGCCGATGCCATCGTCGAGATCTTGCAACGAGAAGGGATCCGGCAGGTCTTCTGCTACCCCTTGACCAACCTGTTGGACGCCCTGGCCCGGGCCGGCATCCGGATCCTGAGCGCCCGCCAGGAGCGGGTCGCCGGCAACATGGCCGACGGCGTCTCGCGGTCCACCAACGGCCGGCAGATCGGGGTCTTCACGGTCCAATCCAGGGCCGGCGCCGAGAACGCGTTCGCGGGCGTGGCCCACTCCTTCACCGATTCCACCCCGGTACTATTCCTTCCGGGGCACGCGGGTCTGGACCAGATCGGAACCCATCCCTCCTTCGACTGCGTCGACAACTACCGGGCCACCACCAAGATGGCCAACAAGGTGATCTCGCCCGAGCTGGCGCCCAGCCGATTGCGGCACGCCTTCACCGCCCTGCGCTCCGGAAGGCCGGGCCCGGTGATGCTGGAGGTGCTCGACGACGCCTGCAAGGCGGAGTTCAAGGGCGACCTGGAATACACCCCCATCCCCCGCATGCGGGTGGCCGCCGATCCGGGCGCCGTGGAAGAGGCCGCAGAACGCCTGCTCGGGGCCGAAAGCCCCATGGTCTGGGCCGGCCAGGGCATCCTTTACGCCGAAGCGAGCCGCGAACTGGTGGAAGTGTCCGAGATTCTGGGCATTCCGGTCATGACCACGCTTCAGGGCAAGAGCGGATTCCCCGAACGCCATGAACTCTCGGCCGGAGTCGGCGCCTACTCCGTCACCCTCATGGCGCGGCATTGCCTGGCCGACGCCGACCTGATCCTGGCCGTGGGCTCCAGTCTCACCGTGGCTCCCTTCACCCCGCCGATCCCGCCGGGAAAGGAGATCATCCACGCCACCGTGGACCCGTCCGACATCAACAAGGAGTATCCGGCCGTGCTCCCCGTCGTAGCCGACGCCAAGCTGTTCCTGCGGCAACTGGCCGAAGTGCTGAAATCCAAGGTGGGAAAAGGCCGGGAGGCTCATCGCCGGGAGACGGTCGAGACCCTCTCGCGGCTGCGGAGCACCTGGCTGGAGGAGTTCGAGTCCCTCTTCAGCGACGATTCCCACCCCGTCAACGGATACCGGATGTTCCGGGAACTCTGGTCGGTCATCGATCCGGACAACTCCATCGTGACCCATGAATCGGGCGCCTCGCGGGACATCCAGAGCGTCTTCTACCAGGCCGACACGCCCCGGAGCTATCTGGGATGGGGCCAATCCTCCCAACTGGGATTCTCGCTGGGTCTGGCCATGGGAGCCAAGATCGCCAATCCGGACAAGCTGGTGGTCAACGTCATGGGAGACGCCTCCGTGGGGATGACCGGAATGGACTGGGAGACGGCGGTCCGGGAGAACATCCCCATTCTCACGGTGATCAAGCACGACTCCATCTTCAGCGGGTACGACCGTCACATCCCGGTAGCCATCGAGCGCTACAAGATCTCGACTCAGACCGGGGACTACGCCAACGTGGCGCGGGCCCTGGGCTGCCATGCGGAGAAGGTGGAGACGGTCCAAGGGCTGCAACCGGCCCTGAAACGGGCGATCCAGGCCACGAAGGACGGCCAGCCGGCCGTCGTCGACGTGATCACCGCCGAGACCCGCAAGCTCTCCAAGGTTTACTGAAGCCGGAAGCTCTTCACCGATCTTGACCTCCCCGTGCGGATGAAAAATGTGTAATCATAGTGAACCACATTGAACTGAAAGGAACCGGAATCATGGCTACAGAGGCATTCAGCGTTCGTACAGATAGCAGTACCGTCCGGAAGCTGGACCATCTTGCCAAGCAGCAGGACCGGTCACGGAATTACGTGGTGAACGAAGCGATCAGCCAGTATCTCGAGCTGCATGCGTGGCAGGAAGAACGTATCCGGGCGGGCATCGAGGCAGCGGATCAAGGGCGTTTCGTCGGGAGAGCCGAGATGGAACGAGTATTCGGCAAATACAGGAATGCGTGATCGTGCGCATTCGATGGACTGAACCCGCAGCGAAGGCTCTCGAAGACATCCAAGACCAAATCGCAGAGGACAATCGCCGGGCGGCCTTCGAAGTCGCACAGCGGATACGGGTGATGACCGACTTCCTCAAAGACCATCCGAAGATCGGCCGCACAGTCCGAGTAGCCGGGACATTCGAACTGGTGATCCCCGGAATCCCCTACGTCGTGCCGTACCGCATCAGAAACCAGGAAGTTCAAATCCTGACCGTGTACCACACCTCCAGGAAGTGGCCGGAGAGTTTCGACTGACCCGTTTCCGACTGCGTCCCTCCGGCCTCAGACCAGCTTCTTCCGCGTGAAGGGCGAGGGTTCGTGGCGCGTAGCCCAGGTTAGACCCTTGATCCGGTCCAGGTCCTTATTGGGAAAAACGAAGCTCAGCAGCCACGCGGATCCCAGGGCGGAAATGGCCGACAAGAGGATGATCCAGGTGAATCCCATTCCCTTTTCCACCAGGCGCTGGGTGAAGTCCGCACCCAAAACGCTCGCCATGGCCTGGTGGGTGGAGGGGTCCATGAGCTGCAGCAGGTCGCGCGAATAGGCCACTCCCAGCGCCACGGCCAGGCCGATGAACGCCGCCGGCCAGACGGCGCGGGCACTCACCCGCGGGAACAGCATCCCCGCCAGGAACAGCGCTCCCATCGAGCCCACCAGGGAGTTGAAGGTCTTGGGCAGTATGGTGAGGATGTCGTCCATTCCGGTGAGCCCGTCCAGGTAGATGGCCGACACGGTCACCACCAACCCCACGATGAGGGTGATGACCCGGGCCTGGAAGACGCGGTTCCCGGTGGACGGTTTCTTGCGGAGCCGACCGAAGTCCACGGTGGCCACGGTGGCCCAGGAATTGACCCCCGAGTCGATGGTGGACATGGCCGCCGCCAGGAGGGCGGCGAAGATGGCCCCGGCCAGTCCCGGCGGAATCTGGGAGGCCACGAAGAAGGGGAAGATGGCGTCGCGATCCTTGCCGCTGGCCAGGTTGAAGTGCTCGGGGAGGATTTCCGGACCCTGCGTGTAGTAGTAGACCAGGGCGGCGCCGATGACGGCCAGCAGGAAGGAGATCGTGATGCTGACCACGATGCTGGTGACGAAGCTGCGCTTGGCCGCCCGGACGTCCACGGTGCTGAAATAGCGTTGCAGCGTCATCTGGTTGGCGCAATGGGCCGTCAGGGTCCAGATCACGGCCGAGAGGGTCATGGTCACCACCGTGCCGGCCTGGGTGGGGTCGGCGGAGAAGAAGGTAAAGCTCTCGTTGTCCCGGGCGGTCACCACGTGGTACCAGTCCAGTGGCCCCGAACCCGTGGTCCAGGCCACGAAGCCGATGGTGAACAGCCCTCCGCCGACCAGGAGGGCCGCCTGAATCACGTCGGTCCAGACCACGGCCCGAATCCCTCCCATCATGGTGTACACGGTGGCGACGACTCCGATCACCCCGATGACCACCACCAGAGGCAACCCCGTGGCCACGGCCAGCGCTCTTGAGGAGACCAGCACGATCACTCCCATGAGCACGGTGACGAAGAGGAGAAACATGGTGGCGCCCAACAGCCGCACCGAGAGGTCGTACCGGTGCTCCAGGTACTCATAGGCCGTGGTGAACTTGAACCGGACAAAGAAGGGGATGGCCAGGAGCAGGATCAGGACCATGTCGATGGGAATGGCCACCAGGTTGCTCAAGAAGGCGCCGAAGCCGAATCGCCAGACGATGCCGGGACTGGCCAGATAGGTGATGCTGGACAGGAGCGACGCGATGATGCTGACTCCGACGGCGAACCAGGGGAGCCGGCGACCGCCCAGGAAGTATTCTTCTTCGGTCTTCTGCCCCCGGGCGAGCCTCCAGCCCAGGAACATCATGGCCGCCAGATAGACGACCAGCACCACGTTGTCGGCGAAATGGAGTTGCATCAGGTCAACCTTTCTTCTGCTGGATCCGCGAAAAGGATCTCGCGGTCGGGCCGGCGAGTCCGGCCGGACTGAATTCTATTCTGCTCATCCCGTTCGGGCCAGCCGCAGGGCTGGCATCATTCATGGGACGGTTCGACCCGGATCGACTCGATACCGGGTCCCGGGCCTTCTCCGGAGCTCGACAGGCGCAGGTCCAATCTCCAGCGGGCTCCCGTCAGCGGCACCGCGTACGTCTCGACGCCGCCGTGGATCTCCCGCCAGCTCGAGCCCCCGTCCGCGTCGCCGTCACCGTCGGCGTCCTCTTCCAGCCGGCACCGGACCCGGCGTCCCCCGAAGGTGTACTGCTCCAGGTCCGAGACCTTGGAGTCCCGGGTTGCATAGTAGGCCACGGCGACGAAGGTTCCGTCCACCCGCCGCTTCAGGTCGCCGTATCCGGTGTCGGTTCCCGGACGCATGGGACCGTGCAGCAGCTCGGGACCCTGCCAGGTGGCGCCGTTGTCGTCGGACCAGTAGACCACCGGCTTGCGCGTGTAGCCGCCGCCGATGCTGTGGAGACCCATGCCCCAGAGACGGCCTTCGCCGGCGCCGTAATCCAGCACGTTCCCATGCTGGAACCGGGGATTGCTCGCCTTGTAGATCCGGGCCCGCTGCCAGAGGCCCCCCTCGACGCCGCCGTCCACCTTGGGCGAGATCTCCTCCAGCGGGGCGAAGGTGGCGCCCATGTCGGTGCTCACGGTCTGCCAGGTGTGCCGGTTGCCGGCCCCGTCCCGCAGGACGGCCACGATGGTGCGGTTGCCCACGTACTCGATGGCCGGCTCGAAGGTGGCGCCGCCGTGCGGCTCCTTCTCGCTGGCCAGGGGACCGATCCAGCTCAGGAACTCGTAGCTCCGGCCGTCGTCGGTGGAACGGGCCAGCAGCGTCCCCGCCTGCGCTTCATAGTGGAAATATTGGAACGCCATGTAGACGTGGGTGGGGTTCTCGGGATCCACGAACCAGTCTTCGGTGCCGAGCACCCGATCTCCGGGCGCCCCGGTGACCCCCTGGACGTCGATTCGATCTTGGTCCGGAACCCAGGTCTTGCCGCCGTCGCGGGAGCGGAGCTGACGGGTCCCGGTGCTGTAGGAGGTCCGCCAGAACTGGAGGATGAGGTCGCCGCTGGGCATGCGGTAGAGTCCCGGCTCGCTGTGGGTGTAGCCGTCGTCGAAGGGCATCCCCGAGATGGGGGAGCCGTCGAACCAGCGGTCCAGCCCGCCCCAGGTCCGGCCCTCGTCCGAGGAGGTCACAATGTGGATGGCGTCCTGGCCCCTCCAGTCGATGTGGTTCACTCCCGAGCGAAGCGCCATGACCCACCGGTTCTCGTCCAGAATGGCGATCATGGAGCGGCCGTACCAATCATGTGGGACCCCGTCGCTGCCGGTATAGGGCTCCTCGGACCCGTCCACCACGACTTCGATGGTCTTGTCCCGGAACAGGTCCAACCGGGACCGGACCGTGACCCGGACCGAACCGGCCTCTCCCCGACCTTCCTGCCAGGCCCCGGTCCAATGGCCCTCGGCACCCGCTTCCAGTTCCAGGCCGTCGGGTCCGATGACGGCGCCGGCCGTGGTGTCCGCGCCGGTCTTCCATTGCTCTTCCGACTCCAGGATCAAGGTTCCGCTCCCCGGACCGCACGCCGCGGCTGCCGCGGCCAGAATGAATGCGATTCCCAACAGGCTGTTTGGCGTCTTCACGATCCGTCACTCCCTTCTGCCACCACCGGATTGGACAGGACGCCCACCTGGGGGATCTCGATCTCCACCCGGTCTCCGGGGTGGATCGGTCCCACGCCCGAGGGCGTCCCGGTCAGGATCACGTCTCCCGGAAGCAGGGTCATGGCCCGGCTCATGTAGGAGACGATCTCGGCTACCGGATAGATGAGGTCCGAGGTGCTGGTGCGTTGCCGCTCCCGGCCGTTGACACGGGCCAGCAACAGCAGATCGGTGGGGTCCAGCCCGGTGACGATGGCCGGCCCCAGCGGGCAGAAGGTGTCGTATCCCTTGCCCATGAGAAGACATCCCTCCTTCATCTCGGCCCTCTGGATGACCCGCTCGCTCACGTCGTTGCCGCAAGTGTAGCCCAGGACATGATCCAGGGCGTCGCTGGTGCTCACTCTACGGGCTTTCGTCCCGATGACCGCAACCAGCTCGGCTTCGAAGTGAACGACCAGATCCCGTTCTTCTCCGGGATAGACGATGGGTTCCTCCGGCCCGATGGCGGCCGTGGAGGGCTTCATGAAGAGCATGGGCTGAGGCGGATGCTCCTTTCCTCCTTCGGCCGCGTGGTCGGCATAGTTCAGGCCCAGACCGAAGATCCTGGGCGCGGGCACTGGCGAGAGGATCCGAACCGACTCCAACCGCGTGGTGGTTCCGTCCGGAGTCAGGCTCTCGTAAGGCGTCCCCTTGAGACGCCGGACCAGTCCCCCGTCTTCCAGGACTCCGTAGTGGGCTCGGTCCCCTTCTTGATAACGAACGATCTTCATCGGCTTTCCCCTTCGATCTCTTCCCGAAACGCCCGGTAGAGCTCTCCGATCCGCGCCTCCCGGACGTCACCGTCGTGGACCGCGACCCGAATCCCGAATTCGATGCCGTCTCCCGGCCCCAGCGACCAGAATAACTTGGCCATGGGATTGAGGGTCAGGGTACCCCAGTCGGTGACGTACCAGGGATAACCGGCCGTGGAGGGATGGGGAAACAGTGACACGCCCGCCCGGATCCCCCGTCCCAGCGTCCCCGAACCGTCCACCCAACCGGCCTCCTCGCGGCTGATCTCCCGCCCTCCCTCCCGGCCCTCCGAGTCCACGAGCTGTCCTCCATGGGTGACGCTCAGCGCCTCGATCAGGCGCACCCCGAAAAAGCCATGCCGGGTCGGCCCCAGATGGAGCCCCCACCGGCCGGCCTCGAGGCGCGATCGGACATCGATGAGGTTCACCCCCTTGCCGGGACGAACGTCCAGCGTCCGGGTCTCGTTGATGAGGACCCGGCCTCGCGCCGCCGCCCATTCCTCCGGCCCCCGCCACTGGAGGTTCAATCGCATTCTCAGGTGATCCGGAGCCAGCTCTTCGGACTCGACCGCGGTGGTCAGAATCCGTCCCGGCGCCCGGCCCTGAAAAGTTTCGTTCACGTAGAAATTGTAGGTCCCCTCTTCGGTCTCGTCCGAGGAATAGGGGAACCGGCACCGGACCCGGTCCAGGGCCACCCAGATGGAATTGTGGTGAGGGTGATCCGCCGGACTCTCCGAAGTGACGGCGAAACCGGCCGGGGTGAACACGGGATAGAGATAGGGGCGGAAGGGGCCCTGGCTCAGCGACAGGATGCGCTTTCCGCGCCAGTGGACTCCGAGGCGGTGAGACGCCGCCCAGGCCCCCCGGGCCAAGTCGACCTGATCTTCCAGAATTGAGAAGGATTTCACCAGAACCGCCTGCCGCCGCTGGATTTGCAATCGGGGGACGTCCCGGCCAGAATGACCCGTCAACGTCGTGCGGGAGGGTCCAACCGACCGGGACGCAATCATGCCCGAGAACAGATCGGATGTCCAAGGCGACCGCCGGATGCTGCGGCAGGCCCGCGCCCAAGGGCGGGGCGCCCTGCTGAAGACCTACTTCCGGCTCTCGGGACCGGGCTGGCTCCAGAGCGCCCTGACTCTGGGAGGCGGATCGCTGGCCAGCGGCCTCTACCTGGGAACCCTCTCGGGGTTCGCCCTCCTCTGGCTCCAACCGGTGGCCATGATCCTGGGCATCGTCATGCTGAGCGCCATCAGCTACGTCACCCTCTCCACCGGCGAGCGGCCCTTTCAGGCCATCAACCGGCACGTGAGCCCCCTCCTGGGATGGGCCTGGGCCATCGCCAGCCTCATGGCCAACATGGTCTGGTCGCTGCCCCAGTACAGCCTGGCCACCAGCGCGGTGCAGCAGAACCTGCTGCCGGACCTGCTGGGGGCCGACGGCCTCACCGGCGACCTGGGCGGCAAGGTCGTCATCTGCGGCGTCATCCTCGCGGTCACCATCTCCATCACCTGGCTCTACGGCAAGGGCGGCTGGGGGGTGAAGCTGTACGAGGGCACCCTCAAGGTGGTGGTGGCTCTGATCGTCCTCTGCTTCTTCGGCGTCGTCGTGAAGATGACCCTTTCGCCGGGAGCCCTGAACTGGGGAGCGGTCCTCTCCGGATTCGTCCCCGACCTGAGCGTTCTGATGCACCCGGCCGCCACCTACACCCCCTTCCTGGACGCGGTCGGCGAGGCCTCGCGTGAGTTCTGGAGCGGCAAGATCCTGGGGATGCAGCGCGACGTCATGATCAGCGCCAGCGCCACGGCGGTGGGAATCAACATGACCTTCCTGCTGGGCTATTCCCTGCTCTCGCGCGGCTGGAACCGGGAGTTCCGGGGACTGGCCATCTTCGACCTGTCCACCGGGATGCTCATCCCCTTCCTGCTGGCCACGAGCTGCGTGGTCATCGCCTCCGCGAGCCAGTTTCACACCCGTCCCGCGGCCGGCCTGGTCACGGAGGTGGAGGGGCCGGCGCCGCCTGCAAAATTGGTGGCCGGCTACCAGGGCTTGTTGAGAGAGCGGGTCGCGGCCACGCATCCGGAGCTGTCTGCGGAAGAGAGAAGCCGGGCGGCGGAGCAACTGCCGCAGGCGGACAAGGAGTTGGCGGCCATGCTGGTGAAGCGGGACGCCTTCAACCTGGCGGAGTCGCTGGAGCCGCTCACCGGGAGCCTGTTCGCCCGGGTGGTGTTCGGCATCGGCGTGGTGGGGATGGCCCTCTCCAGCATCGCCATCCTCATGCTGATCTCGGGGTTCGTGGTCTGCGAGATGCTGGGACTGGAGCCCAAGGGCCGAGCGTATCGGCT